>NZ_RZRP01001451.1:0-772 GCF_003997795.1 Mesorhizobium sp. M7A.F.Ca.US.005.03.2.1
GTCTTGTGAAGCCCCGGAACGGTGACGTTGACGCGGGCATAGTTCAGCGTCGCCGACCGTTCGCCGTCGAAAACCTTGTTGGGATCGTCGGATTTCTTGCGCGTCGTGGCGATGAAGATCGAGTGGTTGCCGGCGATCTCCGTCACCGGCGCCGACACCATGGCGCTGCCAAGCAATTCCTGTGTTTGCTGGCCGGCGCAGCCGGCGACGAACAAGGCCAGGACAACGGTAAAAATCTTCTTCAAAGGCACGCCTGAATTTCCAACTCCGGCCGAAAGGCCTGTCTATCCTCACGATACCTCCCGGACAGGCAGAGTGCGGCAGAACTAAGTCCTGTCGAGTCGAAATGTGATCGGCGCCCCGCTGCGGCCATCGCAGTGTTGCGCGAAAGCCAAAATGGCGGGAAACGGCTGCGTGATGTGCGCAATGAGCGGCGTCGCCGCCGGCCCTCCAATCCCCGCAGAGATAGCGATTTCATACCGCCCGATGCGAGGGGGTATGAGAATGCACCCGCAAGTAGCTGAAAATATTTCGCAAAATTTCCGCCCGGAAGGACGTAAATGATGGACGATGGCGCTGGGGAGCCGGATATGTGATAGGCGGGCTCGCGCCGCACCTGGTCATGGCGCTCAACAACCGAACGTTCGCGACCCGATTAATGATAGAGATCCGCGGACAGCATGCAACGCAAGGTGATTTTCCCCAGGGGTGGTTTCCGATGAACAGTTTCTCTTCCCGCGTTGCTGCCGCTGCCGCCGCGATCCGCCAGATC
>NZ_RZRP01001452.1:0-769 GCF_003997795.1 Mesorhizobium sp. M7A.F.Ca.US.005.03.2.1
TCCTGAAACTGCTCAACTCGAAGAAAGACGAATCCGAGCTGACCATGTGCTCGGACGTCGACCGCAACGACAAGTCGCGGGTCTGCGAGCCGGGTTCGGTGCGCGTTATCGGCCGGCGCCAGATCGAGATGTATTCGCGCCTGATCCATACGGTCGACCACATCGAAGGCAGGCTGCGCGAAGGCATGGATGCCTTCGATGCCTTCCTGTCGCATGCCTGGGCGGTCACCGTCACCGGCGCGCCGAAGCTATGGGCCATGCGCTTTATCGAGCAGAACGAGAAGAGCCCGCGCGCCTGGTATGGCGGCGCGATCGGCATGGTCAATTTCAACGGCGACATGAACACCGGCCTGACGCTCCGCACCATCCGTATCAAGGACGGCATTGCCGAAGTGCGCGCCGGCGCCACATTGCTGTTCGACAGCATTCCCGAGGAAGAAGAAGCCGAAACCGAACTGAAGGCATCCGCCATGCTCTCCGCCATCCGCGACGCCAAGACAGGCAATTCCGCCAGCACCGAGCGCACCACCGCGCGCGTCGGCGACGGCGTCAACATCCTGCTGGTCGACCACGAGGACAGTTTCGTCCACACGCTGGCCAATTATTTTCGCCAGACCGGCGCCAACGTCTCGACCGTTCGCTCGCCGGTGCCTGAGGAAGTCTTCGACCGGCTGAAACCCGACCTCGTCGTGCTGTCGCCCGGCCCCGGCACGCCGAAGGACTTCGATTGCGCCGCAACCATCAAGAAGGCGCGCGCCCGCGAACTGCC
>NZ_RZRP01001453.1:0-756 GCF_003997795.1 Mesorhizobium sp. M7A.F.Ca.US.005.03.2.1
CGGTGTAGTCGCGCTTCAGCACCGTGTTGAAGGTGGAGAGCCGCGAGGCGCGGCACGATGATTTGAGGTAGGTGACCACCTTGGTGTGGTTGCGCCTGGCTGCTTCGATCAGCGGCGTCGACCAGTGGTCGGCGTGCGAATCGCCAAACAGCACGATGGTGCGGGTGGCATCGGCCGGGCCGAATGTGCAGGGTTTCGGCGTCACCGTTTGGAAGTCGGCCAGGCAGTTCTTGTCGACGGCCCGCGCGATGGAAGGTCTTTCGGCCGCCTGCTCGATGCCGCGCTGCTCGGGACCGATGTTGCGCGTGGCCAGATGCGCATTGGCGTAGGCGACCGCCACGCCGGCACCGGTCAGCGCCAGCGCGGGTGCGAGCGCGCGAGCGCCCACCGTCAGCCAGGCGCCGCGTCGTGCCGGGTTCTCGATGAGGTGATAGGTGAGCACCGACAGCGCCAGCGCCAGCACGCCGCAGCCCAGCCGCTGCGGCACCGTAAGATCGGGCGTCAGCATCCCGGCGTAGACGATGACCGGCCAGTGCCAGAGATAGAGCGAATAGGAGAGCGTGCCGATCCATTGCAAGAGCGGCAGCGACAAAGCGGTGGCCGGGCCAAGGACGTGCCGGTCGGTCCGCCCGTTGGTCTGTTCCCCGCAGCCGCCGCTCAGCAGCACCAGCACGGTGCCGGCAACCGGCAGCAGTGCGTACCAGCCGGGGAAGGGCAGGTCCTCGCTCAACAGGCGATAGGCCGTCGCAATCAGCG
>NZ_RZRP01001454.1:0-754 GCF_003997795.1 Mesorhizobium sp. M7A.F.Ca.US.005.03.2.1
GTCAAAAAGACCGGACCGACGACATTCGAGATGACGGCGGATGATTTCTACCCCGAGCGCGACATCGACATCCTGATCCTCGAGCCGACGGACGAAAATTGATGCATGTCGCAATCTACGTTGCCATTGCCGAGAACGGCGTGATCGGGCGGGACGGCGGGCTCCCGTGGCGGCTCTCCACCGATCTCAAGCGCTTCAAGGCCGATACGATGGGCAAGCCTATCATCATGGGCCGCAAGACCTATGAGGGCATCGGTCGGCCGCTGCCGGGCAGGTTGAACATCGTCGTGACCCGCGACGAGACCTGGCGCGCCGAGGGCGTCGAGGTGGCACATTCGCTCGAAGCCGCGATCCAGCTGGCGACGGTGCGCGGGCGCGGCATGGCCGATGTCGACGAGGTGTGCGTCATCGGCGGCGGCGAAATCTATGCCCAGGCCATGCTGCTGGCCGACCGGCTGCACGTCACCCATGTGCTGGCAGCGGTCGACGGCGATGCGCATTTCCCGCCGATCGATCCCGATTCCTGGCGCATTGTCAGCTCGCAGGACGTCCCTGCCGGGGAAAAGGACAGCCACCCGACGCGCTATTCGGTTTACGAGCGGCGTCGCGAGAGACATTGAACGAAAAAAGAGCCATTGAAGGAAGACAAAGGGTCGCGACTGGACCAAATCGGACGAAGTCGGAAGCGCATCGCGTTGAAAGCGCCCCGTGGCGTGCCTATAGAAGAACAATACTGGATTTTGCGCCGTAATGC
>NZ_RZRP01001455.1:0-753 GCF_003997795.1 Mesorhizobium sp. M7A.F.Ca.US.005.03.2.1
GTCGTCATTCGCCGTCGGCGGCGTTTTCTGATCGGGAGATTTGGCCATGTCCCGAATATGGGATTTCCTGGCCAAAATGGAAAGAGCGCGGTGGGGAGAGGCGTGCCGGACAGCGCTGCTCCTGACAGCAGGCTGTCAGGAGCAGCGGGAGGGCGCCCGAAAGCCTCTTGTCGTTACACGCCCCTGGCGGCTGATGCGACCTGCGTCGCCGACCCGTTCAGGCGCGGCACCACGACGAGGCGTTTGATTTTGCCCTTCTTGAAAGCGGCGAGGAAGCGCGCATAGTCCTTGAAGGCGACGCAGCCGCTCGACTGGGCGTAGCGGCCCCGGAGCAGGTAGGTATGGGCCAGCAGGCCGTTGCGATTGTATTTGTTGCGGCCATCGACCGGTGTCAGGCGCAAGGCCTCCACTCCGTGGAAGCGCGACTCGCGCATCGACAGATTGTAGGTGTTGGGCGGCGTGGGTCCGCGATTCTTCTGGTCGGCATAACGCGGCTGGTCCGCCATGGCGCCGATGCCTGAATGCGCCTCCAGCCTCGAGCCGTCAGGCATGTAGACGGTCGCGCTGCTGATGTCGTACACGGCGACGCCATTGCCGGCTCCGCTCCTGGCGGCTGGCGAGTTGAAGAGGTTCCTGAACGCCTTGCCAAGGCCGCCCGAGGGCGTGTCGGGCTTGGCATAGGCCAGCACATCGCCGCCATCGGCCGGCCGGCCTTGCCGCGTCGGTTTTGCCGGCTGGGCCTGCTGGACCGTC
>NZ_RZRP01001456.1:0-752 GCF_003997795.1 Mesorhizobium sp. M7A.F.Ca.US.005.03.2.1
CGCTTGCTGCCGAGGCTTGGGGCAGAGCCGCAGGATCGCGCGCGTGACGATGCCGAGCGTGCCCTCAGCGCCACAGAACAGCTTGCGCAGTTGATAGCCGGCATTGTCCTTCTGCACCGCGCGCAGTCCGTCCCAAATCCCGCCATCAGGCGTCACGACTTCGAGACCCAGGACGAGATCCTGCATCATGCCGTATCGGAAAGCCTGGCTGCCGCCCGCATTGGTGCCGATCAGGCCGCCGATCCTGGCGCTGCCTTCTGCGCCCAGATGCATTGGAAACATCAGCCCATGCGGCTCCAGCGCCTCGTGCAGCGTTGCCAGCACGACACCCGCCTCGACGACGATCGATCCGCTTTCCAGATCCGGCTTCCCGATCGCCGTCATGCGTGACAGCGAGACGATCACCGCATTGGGCTGCTCGGCGACGGCGGCGCCGCAAAGCCCGGTGTTTCCGCCTTGTGGCACGACTGCCAGTCCGGCCTCGCGACATAGTTTGACGACACTGGCAACCTCCGGCGTATTCGCGGGCCTGGCAACGCCCAGAGGTGCGACGCCGTAGCGATTGAGCCAATCGCGCCGGTAGGGCTCGGCATCCCGGCCCGAAAGCCAGCCTTTCGGCCCGAGAATCTCGTGCAGCGCGGTGGCGGGATCGGTCATTGATCTACCCGAGTTAGCTGAGGGCGTGCCGTCCGACACGTCCCGGATCGTTGCTTCCAATCAATGACCCAGCACCTGCGACAGGAATTGTCGAG
>NZ_RZRP01001457.1:0-750 GCF_003997795.1 Mesorhizobium sp. M7A.F.Ca.US.005.03.2.1
TTTCATAGTCGAATTTTGTCCGCTCGCGTTTCAACCGGTCGAGAATGCCGGTCACTTCACCTTTGACGGTGTCGAGATCTTCCTCGAGCAGGAAACGGCGGTCGATGGTCATCCGGCAGGAGTCGGGCACGTTGGGCGACGGCAGGCCGGGCCGGAAATCCTCGGTCTGGCCGCCATGGATCGAATTGATGTTCATGGTCGAGCGTTTTGCTCCTTCGGGCACGACCGGCATGCGCGTCATCTTGCGGTCGAGCGCGGGAAACAGTTCGTCCTCGAAGGCCCGCAGCACGGCGCCCATGTGGCGCACCGCATTGTCGCCGAGAAACGGCATCGAGCCGTGCGCGATCTCCCCCTTGGTCTCGATCTCCGCCCACCAGACGCCACGATGGCCGAGGCAGATGCGGTCCTTGTTCAGCGGCTCGGGAATGATGACATGGTCGACCCTGGGTTTTGAGAAATAGCCGAGCCTGGCCAGATGCGCGACGCCGCCGAAGCCGCCGGATTCCTCGTCGACGGTGCCGGATATTTCGATGGCGCCGGGAAAATCAGGGAAGACTTCCAGGAAGGCCTCGGCTGCGATGATAGAGGCGGCAAGACCGCCCTTCATGTCGCAGGCGCCGCGGCCATAGACCCTGCCGTCCTTGACGATGCCGGCGAAGGGATCGACGGTCCAGCCATCGCCGGCTTCGACCACGTCGACATGCGTGTTGGAGTGCACGCAGCCGCCTGCTGATCTCCCGTCGAAACGGG
>NZ_RZRP01001458.1:0-750 GCF_003997795.1 Mesorhizobium sp. M7A.F.Ca.US.005.03.2.1
GTATGGACGTCGGGCCTGTTGAGATACGGCCCCCATGCGGTCCGCAGCGATCTCGACCCCGAAGCCAAGCGCCGGCTTGCCGTGTTCCTCACCAACCTCAAGTCGACGACGCCCGATATCTACGATCTCCTGGAATCGAAACATTCCGGCGGCTTCGCCACCGTGGCGCCAAAAGACTACGAGATGGCCGCTGCTATCGTGCGCTTCGTTTCGGACCGTGGGCCGCAGCAGTAGCTGGAGCGGCCTGCGCACGCCTGGCTGCCTCTGTTCAACAGTCGCTGCAAGGGATCGTCACGCTTCTGCGGGGGCGCAGAAAATAGGTTTCGCCCATGGTTATGTTGCTGAAAGCCGAGGTCAGCCCAAGCTTCTGTTGACTGCTCGCGCTCCACGCGATGACCGGCGTATAGCCGAGGTTGCTTTCAACGCGGATGAGAAAAGTGTTGGCGACTCTGAGCGACGCCGGGATCGTTGTCTCGGTGGTGGCGGCGGCGCCAGGGCTGGCGACGCCGGCTACCAATTTGCGTGACCACACCACCAGTGCCCTCGTCGCATCGGCCGAGACCTGGATTGCCGTGACGGTGATGGTCGGATTTGAGCGGTTGTAGGGCTGAAGGGTGACGCTGCCGATCTGCATGATGGCGTCGACATCTGCCTTGAGGACGCTTGTCTGCTGGGTGACGAGATCGGCCACCATGCTGCCGATACGGCTGACCTTCTTGCTGGTCTCGATGGCTTGCGACGCTTCCATTG
>NZ_RZRP01001459.1:0-747 GCF_003997795.1 Mesorhizobium sp. M7A.F.Ca.US.005.03.2.1
TCTCGTAGGAGTGCACTTCCTTCGGGTTGAGCTTGTATTCGAATGGCGGCGCACCGGCCGCGTCGAACGTCAGATCCTTCTTGGCATAGGCTTCGAAGGTCGATGTCGTCGTCGCGCCGACAACCTTGCCATCCAGATCGCTCAACGATTTGGCCTTGCTGTCCTTGTGAACCGCAACCGCTGCTGGCGTGTAGTAGTAGACAGCGGGAAAATCGAAGATCTCGGCGCGCTTCTTCGTCGGCGTCATCGAGCCGACATGCATGTCCCAGCGGCCGACCCAGTTGCCGGCGGTGATGATGTCCCAGCCCGGCGTCACGAACTCGACCTTGACGCCGATGCGCTTGCCGATCTCCTTGGCGACATCGATGTCGAAGCCGTCCAGCTCGTTGCTGGCATTGAGGAAGGACTGCGGCGCCCAGTTGGCGTCAGTTGCGACCTTGAGAGTTCCGGCCGCCACGACACGGTCCAGCACCGCGCCGGCCTGAGCCGGAAGCGTCGTCAATGTCAGGGCAAGCGAAGCCGCCAATGTCGCCAATTTCAGAGATGTTTTCATGTGCACCGTTCCCCTTGTTGTTGTTGCTAATTTAGAAATGAGACTGCCGTCGCCGTCTTCCGGCGAGGCAGAGGAGGTTTGCCGCGCCGATTGCTCGGAACGAAGGTAAGCCGACGGTCGCGAAACGCTTGTCATGGCGTGTCGGCCTTGGCTTCGTCGCGCACCGCACGCGCGACACGGAAGTCCTCGACAAC
>NZ_RZRP01001460.1:0-746 GCF_003997795.1 Mesorhizobium sp. M7A.F.Ca.US.005.03.2.1
GGCTCAGGCCAGATCGATGTCGAGAATCGCCATCGAAAAATTGTAGTCGCCGTCGTCCTCGTCCTTGAAGACGATGCCGAGGAATTCGTCGCCGACATAGACCTCGGCCGAATCGTCCTTGCGCGGCCGCGCCTTGACCTCAAGCTTGGGGTTTTGGAAGACGCGCTTGAAATAGGCGTCCAGCTTTCTGATTTCGTCCGGCTTCAACAGTCTTCTCCGATCATCGGGCTTGCTCGTTCGAACGCGCTTCTGGCACGTCGACAATGGCGATGTAAAGGCAAGCGGCCTGATTAAGGTCTGTTGATATTCACGTGAGGCCGGCCTGCAAATGGCGGTTTCCTGCGCTTCCCCGTTCTACCGCGTCGCGGTAGAACTGTGCTCACGTACCCAAACGTACGCTCCGCTCCGGTTCTCGGAACCCACCATTTTCGGCTCGGCCTGACCTGAATCTCAAAAGACCTTGGGCGAGAACAATCGCCCATGTCTGCCCACGGCCTCAGGCAGCGGACATATGACGGTCAGATGTCGAAACTGACGACCTGATCCATCGTCTGCGACGGCAAAAGCTGGTCCATCTGGCGCGACGGCTGATCGCAGCCGGTCTCGCCGACGACGCGGGCCGGCACGCCGGCAACCGTCTTGTTGTGAGGTACGGGCGACAGCACCACCGAGCCTGCCGCGATCTTCGAGCAATGGCCGATTTCGATGTTGCCGAGGATCTTGGCGCCGGCGCCGATCAGCACGCC
>NZ_RZRP01000145.1:0-9887 GCF_003997795.1 Mesorhizobium sp. M7A.F.Ca.US.005.03.2.1
CATACATTGTGTCTGCCGAAATCATGATCTGCTCCTTGCCGGAGTTTGCGAGGTAGACCGAATGGCCTGGCGTATGACCGGGCGCGGCGATGATCTGCATGCCAGGCGCCACTTCGGCGCCGTCCTCGACCAGCTTCCAGTTCTTCCATTTCGGGAAGTTTTCGGCGATGCGCTTGCCCGCCGGCTTGCGCCCTTCGGGCAGCTTTGCCAGTCGGCCGGGGTCGGTCCACCACTTGTATTCCGTGGCGTTGACGATGAGCTCGGCATTGGGGAACACAGGCGCGCTGGTCCCCTTTTCCATCAGGCCCCAGACGTGGTCGGGATGGAAATGCGAGATCATGATGGTGTCGATAGTCTTGTAGTCGATGCCAGCGGCGGCCATGTTGGCCGGCAGATGGGTGGCATTGGTTTGCCATTGGCCGACGCCCGAACCGGCATCCATCATAATCACCTTGCCGTTCATCTTGAGGACGACGACGGTGAGCGGGATAGGCATGAAGTCTGTCGTCAGGCCGGCCTTGGCAAGGGCTGCCTTGGTGTCCTCGACGGAGACATCCTTGATGAAAGCTGGGTCGTGCGGTTTGCGCCAGATGCCGTCATAGATGGCGGTGATCTCGATATCGCCGACCATGTATTTGTAGAAGCCAACGGCCGGCTCGACTGCTGTTTCGGCGAAGGCAGGACGGGTGAATTCCAACCTGCCGGCGAGGCCGAATGCGGCAGCGGCAGTTGCGGACCCAAGCAACGTGCGACGTGTCATGTTAAACATGATGATCTCCTGTGTTAAGAGGTGGGGGTGGCGGAAAGCCAAGCGTGGCCCTCCGTCCTGATTGCCGAACCTATCGGTCCTGACCGGATGAAACTCAGTTGCCCCAGATGCCTTGGCCGTACTGCGCCGACACGCTGGCATCGCCACCATGGATCTTCTTGACCTCTCGGATCGAGCTGGTGTGCGAGGTGTCGATTTTTGAAGCCGAATGGCTGGCGACCGGCTGGCGGGAAGTGTTCGAGCCGTAGTGGTCGCTGCCGGCGAAGGCCGTGCCACTGGCAACGAGGATGGCGGCAGCCGTAAGGACGATCTTTTTCATTGAAACAGTTCCTGATCTTGAGGATTGAGAGAAGTTGTTGTTTGGAGGTCGAGGCGCGTTCAGCGGCCCCAGAGTCCGTCGTTGTTGTGCCGGTTGATGATGTCCTGAACCGACCCCTGGCTCGGCCCGGTCGTCACCTTGGAGTCGACGCTGTCCTGACGCGGCGTGGAGGGAATGGAAGCAGTAGCGTTGGTGTCGACGCTGGTGGCCGGCTGGTTGGAGTTGTTGGCGCCATGGTCGCTGCCGGCAAAGACAGCGCTTGAGGCAAGCAGCATGGCAGCCACGCTGAGAGCGAGCTTGGTCATTTTGGTAGATCCTTGTTTCGTTTCTTGGTTGCGTGCCGGGAAATTGGCCCCGCTAACAACAAGACTCGCCAAGACATCCCTTTATTCCCGGGTGGCGCGAAATTCTTTGGAGGTCCCAAAATCAGGGACGGCGGCTGTCGGGAACTGGGCCAGCCGACGCTGCACGCGCACGTCCGAGGTCGGCACCATGCTGGTGCCGTGGGTCTGTCTGACCGCGAAGTAGCCGAGCCAGCGGTGACGTCGCACTTGATATTGGCTGAAAAGGTCTGGGCGGTCGGCTATCAGCCGGTCACGGTGGCGGCGCGGAAGCGCGCTACGAAATCGTCCAGCTCCGGCCGCTCCATGTCGGAAATCGCCCAGTAGGAGAAGGCGCCGTCGCTCCACTGCACCAGCGAAAAACCGCCCTCAGAGAGATCGACAGGGTCGGTCACAGCTCCGGCATTTTGAGGCTCGGCGACAAGGGTGATCAGATGCTCGCGGTGGCGATAGACCAGTGCCGGCACCGCCCGGCCGCCGATGACCTCGACCCTGCCACCGATGAGTGCAAATCCGTCCTTGGCCATGTCCGGCGCCGGCGGCGAAAGACCGAGCCTTGCGTCGAGCCAGGGCTTCACCGTGTGTCGGTCCGACGAGACGACATCCACCGGGCTCATCGCCAACAGGCTGCGCTGGTGGCCGCTGGCTACCCCTGCGGCAAAGCCATCGGCTACGCCAGGCTGCATCGCCCATTGCGTTGCACCGCTGGCCAGCACCGCGCTGAGCATGATAGACGCCGCCATGGCGCGCCAATCGAATGAGCCGAAGTTGCGCGCCGACCACCCCGTTCGATTTGCCTTCGCTGGTGCCGTCGGCGCTTTGGGGCGCAGTACCTCGACATTGCCGGCAGCAGCCATGGCTGCGATGCGCGCGCTGAAGGCGTCGCTGACTTGCGGCTGCGGAAGTCCGGCCACAGCCCCTTGCAAGGCCATGACGCGGGCATGTTCGGCCGCCAGCTTGGGGTCGGCGGCTATGCGCCGCTCAACGGCTATGGCCGCGGCGGCGTCAAGCTCGCCATCGACCAGCGCGTGCAGCATCAGGTTCATGCCTGCGGCATCCTCGGGCAATCCGTCGTTGTGCGCGCTCATTGCGCCCTCCCAAGGCCAGAGATCAGCAGGCCACGCGCCCGCGCCAGCCGTGACATCACCGTACCCATCGGCACGCCTAGCATGGCCGCGATATCGCGGTAGGCGAGGCCATTGATGTCGCGCAGCACGAGGGTCTCGCGAAACGGCTGCGGCAGGGCGGCGATCGCGGCTTCGAGTGCTACGGTATCTGCCTTGGCGATCAGGGTCGCCTCCGGGCTCTCGCTGTCGGGTGGATCGGCTGCGTGAGCGGAGCTCACCTCGTCGAGATCGGCGAGATCGCCCACCGAGACGATGCTGCGCGGGCGGTTCCGCGCCAGCCATGTGTAGCACGCATTGCGCACGATGGTGAGCAGCCAGGCGCGTGCATTGCCGCCGGCATAACTGGCGATGCTGGCATGTGCCTTCATGCACGCGTCCTGCACGACATCCTCGGCGTCGGTGGCATTGCCGGTTAGCCAACGGGCCAGCGAAAGCGCGTCGGCGAGATGAGGCATTACCACTTCGCTGAAGCGGTCGGCCTGCGCATTGCTGCTTAGCATTGGTGTACCGTGATATGCGCCTCGCCTTGAGTGCCCAGGAAGCGAAGATGGTTCTGTCTTGCAAGCGAACCCAGCGGAAGTATTTAGGGTCGCCAGCTGCGGTGAATGTGAAGGCAACTGTTTCATCGATGTCAATCACACACTGGACCGCAACGATGCATCCACCCCGATGCGTTCTCGCATCCGCGGCGTCTGAGCTCTCTCGATCCCGACTGGGCAGGACGTTTAAGGCAGACAGGCTGGGAGCCGCAGGCGGCCAACGCGTCGCCTTCACCTGGGAATGCGTTGACCATTGCCGTCGCGGTCGTCGGTGTGTGGGGTTGCAGGGGGACGTTCCTTCAAGGTCAATCAGCAGCGTATGCATGGAAGACCAGGGCGGGCGGCGTTTTATTCCCGGATAGCGAAAAATCTTCTTCGCAATGTAAATTGGTCCGCCCGAGCCAGCTTTTCAACGCTCTTTAGCCTGCGATATCAACCTTCCAGCTCAGCCGATCAGAGCCGGTCGAAATTCGGGCATTGCCAGAGCAAGGGTTTTGTCCATCACTTTAGCCAATTTCCGTCTAGCCGAGAATGAGGCGCATGGCGCAGCGCCTGCTTGCCGGCATCCCGTGTTCGATCTCCCGACGCAGTATTTGACGAAGCCGGTCTCCCGCATGCGTCTCGCCCAGCACCTGAAAGCCCAGCTTCTGATAGAAAGGCGCGTTCCAGATCACATCCCGAAACGTTGTCAGGGTGATCGCAACAAGGCGGCGCTCCCTCGCATCTGTGATTGCTTTTTCGAGCAAGGCGCGTCCGATACCTGAGCGTTGTCGGTCAAGGCGCGCAGCTAGTTCCCAGATGTGCAATGTGTCGTCCTGGATCTCCGCGCTCAGGAATGCGACCGTCCGGCCATCCTGCTCCACCGCTACCCAGCACGTGCCCTTGGCGATAAGTTCACGGTGACGCTCGACGGTCTGGTTTTCGTCATCGGCAATCCAGGCCAGCTCCGCAACTTCGCGGTAAGCGTCACCCTCCGACTGTTCGATATCGGGTAGTGCGTCCGCGTCAGCTACCTGCGCTAAATGGTGGTCATGGAGTTGCCGTCGTGGCTTCCAGGGTTCTGCAGAGAATAACGTTGGAGTGTCCCTCCGGCCAATCTGCAAACTCAGCTACACGCACAAAACCGGCCTTTTCATGCAATCCTGGCGCCTGGAAATCGTGGCTCTGCACCCAGATCCGCCGAACACCCCTAATGGCAGCCTCGGCGGCGAAGGCGTTCAACAACTTTCGCGCATATCGTCGACGGGATAGATGAACTTGGCGTGCTTCTTTAGGGCCATTCAAGAAACGCGTTTTGGTACGGTTCGCAGCTCGCGATTGAAGACACGACAGCTCGTGCCCCATCACAATGCTACTGGGCTTCAGGTCACGTCGGCTGTGCTCGCAGGCATGTCTGGGCGCTTGAAAACCCCGAGGCCGGCATCGTGGAAGTTGAAGATCTGGACTTCCGGCGCTGCCTGGAGATCCAGAAGCCCTATCTTGGCTCTCTCGTTGGTGTCTATACGGACTGGACGCCTCTGGATGGCCGGCCTGGGCTCTTCCCGGAGGACATCGACACATCCGATCCCTGGCAGTTCCGGAATGTGCTGGTTTCATGATAGCCGCCGGGCAGGGCAGCGGCGCAACGGGTTTCTGCTCCGGCAAAGCTGCCGACATGGTTCTCTCCCGGCGCGGAGGCAATTGGCGTGGACCGACGATTCCGTACGGAAGGTCTCGTCCAACTCGAGACGTTAGAGTTGGCAATAAGGAAATTGACCTGATGGATCTCACCACACGGCTTGTCGTCGCGATCGGGCTTGGCGCGCTTCTTATCGGGGCGTTCATTCTCATATAGCCGAATGTGACGTTTCAAACGCCTTTCACGCGTTACATTGCCTGTCGTGCGGCAATTCTGGCGGGACTGGACGGCAGCATCGATTTCTCGTCCTGCCGTCGCTTGTCCGTTGGTCGGATCGCCCTGTGCCTACCCAGAGAAGCGCTTTGACTAAGCGAGCTGCAAGCACACCGAAGCATGGATTGCCGCAGACGGTTCCCATCGCCCCCGGGTGTCGTTGCGCAGCTAAGCAGCACAAGCACGCAAGCTAGGTGCGTGCTCTATCGCCTCTGGCGCGGTCACGCCTGAGAGTTGCAAGCCGTACGACGCGGCAGAACAGCTGGTTTCAAAATCCGGCATCGACACCGTCGCCAATTCCCATAGCTTGACCACGGCACTGAAAACGCGCTCCCGCCACAGCCGCCGCTACTACGGAAGGTGATGCGATTCTCGCCGGCTCGCCTGCATCCAGAGGGACGAGGACTTCGATCCTGTATTGCTATCGCGACTGCAGTTCGGCTGGGTCATCGGCTGGCACATCCTGCTGCCGGCTATTACTGTAGGATTGACCGCGTTCATCGCGATGCTGGAAGGCCTCAATTTCTTGACCGGAAGGGACATCTATCTCCGCATCTCGACGTTCTGGATCAAGATTGCGTTCGGGATGGGCGTCGTCACCGGTGGCGATGGCCCAGGACGGCGTGAAGGCGCGGATCGAGGAGATCATGCCGAAATTGAGACGGCGGAAGGGTGAATGAGACGGCTTGCAGTTGCGCGCACGCGTACGCGTCCACCGAATGTGACATTAGCGCAACCTGATTGAGCTAACGAACACGCGAACAGAACAGTCGCTTGACGATCAAGGCAGACTGCGACAGCGTTTGCCGTCCGGGGGTAAGCGGCGCACGGCTCGTCGAGAGCTAGTAAAAAGGGGCAGGGGCCTTTCTCGACGAGCCTGCCTCGGACATACCCGCTCGCTAAGGGAGATCGGCGACAAGGTGCGGGTCGAGGAGATCACGCCGAAGGTGAAGAAGCGCTGACGTCGTCCTAACTTCAAATTAGCCCGGAGAGGTGGAATAGCCTGGCAACTCGCACGCCAAGGCCAATAATGGTTTGGCCATCATTGGCGGCGAAATCCCAACCGCAAAATACTGCCCAGCCAAAAAGCAGGATTGAGAAGCGCATTAGCACATTCTAAAATAGATAAATTGAATAAGCGTTAAAGGCTTCTTTTGCGCGCTGGCATTGGCAGGGCTTCCCCAGTGCGCTTTTACAAAGGGGCGATACTGGGTAGGGGTTCAGGGCAGCGGAATCGGCTTGTCGCTGAGTGTGCGCAAGTACGCGATCACGTTGACCCGTTCGGTCTCGTCCGGGACACCGGGCGTCTCCATCTTGACGCCCGGCGTTGTGAGCATGGGCCCGAAGAGATATGTGTTCAGGTCCTCATACGTCCATACACCTTCCCAGCCCAGCAATGTGTCGGAGTAACGCATACTTGCCATGGATGCCTTGTCGCGGCCGACGACGCCCCACAAGTTGGGCCCCGTCTTGGTCTCTCCCTTTGGCTCGGCATTGTGGCAACCGTGACACACATGGGTGAAGTAGGTTCGGCCTTTCTCGACATCCGCATTTGACAATTTCATCGAGATAGGGGCTGGCGTTGGCAAGACGACGCCGTGCGACAAGAGATAGGCGGCAACTTCATGTTGCCCCTTGAATTTTGCCATGTGGAGCGGTGTCTTGCCGTCCTTTGTCTTCGCATTCACATCGGCGCCGGCCTCGACCAGTGCCTTCACGCAATCGAGACAGCCGGATCTGACGGCGATGTGAAGGGCGGATTCACCGCCGCGCTGCGCATTTGGATTTGCGCCCCCCTGCAGCAACAGATTGATCAAGTCGACCCTGCGTTTTGCCAAAGCCGGCATGAGGGGAGGTCCCAAAAGCGGCGTCGGGGCAACGTTGGCGTCGGCACCTCGTTCCATGAGCAGTTTTGCCGCCGCAAGATGCCCGCCCCTAACCGAAAGATAGAGCGGCGTTGCTTTTCCATCGCTCTCGTCGACGCCGGCACCGGCGTCGAGCGCTGCCGTAATTGCCGCGACATCTCCCTTCACGGCGGCGTCGTGAATGGCGGCGGCATGCGATACAATCGGGATGTGTGCAATCAGCAGTGAAATGAAAAGCAAGGACATGCGCATTCGGCACCCCTGTGTCAAACCGGAGGACGCGGCACGCTGCGAGAAGGGATGACTTTAGTCCGAATGCTTAATCGCGGCAATGTATTTCAGCAACTGCTGTCGTAAGCACATGAGTTGTCCGGATTAGGTAGCACGCGAGTTGTCCGGTTTTATCGCCAGCGAATGGAGGCTGGGGATGAAGCGGGCAGCGTGGCTAGAGGACCGGAGAATGCAGAAGTTTCGGGATGTATTGAGCCGCTGGAATGGCGGCGATCTTTCGATGATGGAGGCAGGCGAGTTGCTGGGCATGTCGGAGCGGCAATTCCGGCGTTACCGCGAGCGTTACGAAGAGGCTGGGGAGGCTGGGTTGCTCGACCGGCGTTTGGGCAAGCTTTCGACGCGCCGGGTGCCGCGGAGGGGATCGAGGAGATGCTGGAACTTTATCGCCACCGCTACCTTGGCTGGAACCTGAAGCATTTCCACGAATACCTGCTGCGCGATCATGACTTCAACTGGGGCTACCCCTTCATCGAGACGCAGCTTCATGCGGCTGGGCTGGTGGAACGGGCCAGGCGGCGCGGTGCTCACCGGCGCAAGGAAGTCGTGCGAGGGGAACCTCTACAAATCCGACGGACCTCACGGTCGTCTCGAACACTGCACGAGACAGATTTGCGGGCATTCGGAACTTGCGTCGTATCCCGGCCTTCAACTCACCCCGCTCTGTAATAAAGCAGGCCATTGCTGCGTCCTTCCGTGAATCCAGCGCGAGCTTCTATGAAGCCGGAGCGGTTCTCAATTACTGCGGATACCACCCGAGGTTCGGTTTCTCCGCCGTCAACACTGGACGACAGGTTCTGGATTTTGAGAGCGTGCTCTCTTTGGATCAGGAGGCCGCCATTCCGTCCAACCCAAGCAAGTGGTTTGGTTAGACCAGACGGACCCTAAGCTGTCGTTCTCATTAGGTCGCGATTTCTAAGCAGTGCTCAGGAACGAGCGCTGGCTTCGGCAGCACGATTTTCTACGCGAGCCGATCCAGGTACATCTCGAGCGCCGAGATGGGCTGATGATCGAATTGCAAGACGCCAGGTCAGGCGAATTGTCACTGATTTCATCGCTGGTGTTCCTAAGCACCGCGGAGCGAGGCCATCAGCCTGTTTTCCTCATCGACGAACCCGAGCAGCCTTCACCCGAACTGGCAGCGCGAGTATGTCGAACGTGTAATAACCTCCACATACTACAGGCAGACCCATGTGGTCATCGCGACCTATGCGCCTCTTGTCGTTACAGGCGCCTTGGCGTGGTCCAAGGACGTCGTTGGGTCTTCCAGATGGTCAACGGCTGGCCGCTGCGCATTCCGCTCGTGGATTCGACTCCCACGAGTATAGAAGAGGTCCTTTGGCGAGCCTTCGATGTGGTTACGCCTGCCATTTCGCCGTGAATGAGGCGAGGCGGGCTTCTTGCTCTACGTTGAAAGCCACTGAGGGTGAGCCCGCCGCCTATTGGGGCGCCGGCGGCGGACCCTGTGTAAGCGGCTACATCCTTTTGAATCGACCGCTCAGAGGGTCAATGTGCCACTTGAGGGTGAGTTCCCTTTAGGATTCTAGGCAGTGCGGTTTGGGTAGCGTCCAGATCGCCATGCGACTTCGATTTTCAAGCGCGACATAGGCCATCAGGCGTAGTTGTAGCAAGACCAGTGTACCGGTAGCATATGGAGCCTGGACATTAGGCCCACCCTCGTGTCCAGCTATGGTCGGCACGGTCGCTCAACCCGTTTTTGGTCTGTCTGATCGTGCCGACTACCGCCCCCCAGGTCCCCTTCCAAGGGCTTGTGCTTTGGTGGCGATTGTCCGCAGTCGGACAGGAACGTAAGGTGAAACTAGCGAGGACTTTGCGCGGCTCCGCTACTGCGGGATTGCGCCTAGTTGCAACGGCCAGAACAAATCAAGGCCAAAAGCGAGCCGCTAGGCGCTACCCAGCCGTAGACCCAAAAGAATGGCCGGTGCGGGGATGCTTAGGTTGGAAGCGTGGGCCGCACCTGCCATTGCGGGATAGCTCTTAGGGATCATCCCCCGCGCTGCCTAATCAGCGATTGCTCAATTGAGACTGACGTCCCTACCCAGCCGTAGGGGGATAGCTAAATCCAGCTAGGGGAAAGACCGTTGCGCACAAAACCAAAGGAGCCGCTAAGCAGTTGACCGTTGCACCGCTGGCGATCTGTGCACATGACGCCGACCCATCCAACGTCTATCCTTAAGCCGGTGAGGGAACACCTGAACCGCCAAGGGGCGGCGGACATGAAGGCGTACCGCCCGGCGGGCAACGCCTGAATCCAACATCCGGTTGAATTGGCCCGCTGCCGAGAGGTGGCGGGCCTTATTCTTTGTGTTGAACGATGTAGCTATTGCTGACGGCGTTGCTCCCAACACCGCGCGTGACAACAACGGTGGTGTACCCGGCGGGCAGGGAACCGGTGACAGTCTCGTCGAGGGGATGACATCGTCCGACGATTTCCCCATTTGGCGCACCTGCGAGCCTGTCTTTCAGAGATGCCTTACACACGTCAAGCGACGCATATGTGGTCGGCGCGGCATCAATGGGCCTGCAGACGACAGCCTCGCCTGGGCTGCAAGAGAGTAAAAGCAGTACTGCTGCGGTTGCCGGATCCATTGTCGAAGCTCCACTGAGACGAGCCTCAACGCAGATCGACGGCCTTTGTTGCACAGGCAGCCCTGGCGGCGGCCCGCTGCCGAGAGGTGGCGGGGCTAATCCCTATTTCGCAAGCGAGTTGCCGGACAGCTCAAAAAC
>NZ_RZRP01001461.1:0-745 GCF_003997795.1 Mesorhizobium sp. M7A.F.Ca.US.005.03.2.1
GGCATAGGTCGAAACGATGCCGATGCCGATGACGGGCAAGGCGTTGCCGACAAAGCAGCAGATGAAGAAGCTGGACACCACTTCGGCGCGACGATCCTTGGGCGCGATCTCGTTCACCACTTGCAGGCCGCCACGGTAACCAAGCGCCGCCGCAACGCCGCAACAGGCCGTCGCAGCAACCATCAGTGCCATCGAGGCCAATATCTGCGCCGCCATCACCAACGAGACGCTTGGGATCATCAATGCCAGCGCAGCCAGCATCGCCTTGTTGCTCTTCATGTGCATCAGAACGACAATGCTGATCGCGGTGACGATCGCCAGCTCGAAGAACAGCGCGCCGGCGACGGCATGGTTGGTCTCATGCAGCTGCTGCGCCAGGATGCTCGGCGCCAACGCGGCGTAGAACCCGACCAGCGCCATCGCGCCGAAGCCGGTCACCGCCGGCGCGACGAAGCGCGCACGGATTTCCTCCGGGACGGAAAGTCGCGGCCGCAAGGAGATCCGCCCGAGGCCGCCCGGCTTCGACACCGTTTCGCGAGTGCGCCAGACCAGGATCGTCACCACCACAAGTGCTGCCAGATAGACGATGAAGATCAGCCGCAACGGCCATGGCTCGTATTCAGCCAGAAATCCCGAAATCAGTGCGCCGAGGCCGAGGCCGAGGAAGTTGGTGCTGGTGGCAATCACACTGGCGCGCGACTTGTCCGCGCCGGGAAGAAGCTCGGCAATCCACGCGGTTCCGGTC
>NZ_RZRP01001462.1:0-738 GCF_003997795.1 Mesorhizobium sp. M7A.F.Ca.US.005.03.2.1
CGGCGGGCAGCACTCCCTTCTAGGCCCGCCGCGGCGTCCCGCAACCCTTCGCTTGTCGCTTTCGGGTCCTCCACTCCGTTCCGGTCCTGCTGATGCAGTCCGCCTCCGACGGCGGGCCTTTCCGGTCGCTTTTGCCGCCCACCCCGCTTCCGGGGAGGGCGCGCGATTGTAGAGCGGAGGACATCACGATGCGTGCAAACAACAAACGTTGCGGCAGCCGACAGGCTGGCGCAGACAGCGGCGGGCGCACCGGCGCCAGCCTTTATCAGGAAATCACCGACCGCATCATTGCCGAACTGGAGCGCGGCACCGTGCCATGGGTCAAGCCGTGGGGCAGGGCAAGGACAGGCCTCGGCCTGCCGCGGAATGCGGCCACCCAGCGCCGATATTCCGGCATCAATATCCTGATCCTGTGGGGCGCGGTCATCGAGCGCGGTTTCCCCAGCCAGAACTGGCTCACCTTCCGGCAGGCGCTTTCGCTTGGCGGCAATGTCAGGAAGGGCGAGCACGGCACCACCATCGTTCACGCTGACCGCTTTGTTCCCAAGAACGAAAAGCAACGCGCCGACACCGATGGCGACGAACCGCAGGCGGTGCCCTTCCTGAAGCGCTTCACCGTCTTCAATGTCGCGCAGTGCGATAATCTGCCCGAACATCTTTACGCCGCCGGCGAGCCTCTGCCTGAGCGCGAGATGGTCCCGCAGGCCGACGCGAAAATCAGCGCCGGTTGCATGAATG
>NZ_RZRP01001463.1:0-736 GCF_003997795.1 Mesorhizobium sp. M7A.F.Ca.US.005.03.2.1
GTCCAGCCGGGCACCGGCATCACTATCTATCCGATCCAGTCGCCAGCGCTGCAGGCGTTCGATGACCAGCCCGAGCGCTGGATCGACGTGCGCTGGGACATCGATGAGCGCACCAAGGAACGCTTTCCGGCGCGCGTATCGGTCACCGCCATCAACGCGCCGGGGTCACTCGCCGATATAGCGCAGGTGGTTGCCTCGAACGACGCCAACATCCATACGCTGTCGATGGTGCGCACTGCGCCCGACTTCACCGAAATGCTGATCGATCTCGAAGTCTGGGATCTCAAGCACCTCAACCGGCTGCTATCGCAGCTCAAGGACAATTCGAGCGTCAGCGACGCAAGACGCGTCAATGGCTAGACCATGCTCCGGTTTCGGACAACGTCATGGTCAATCAAAAAGAGGCAGACATGAACACCGATGAAGTGCTGGGCATTTTCCGCGAGGCGGGTGCTGTTCTGGAAGGGCATTTCATTTTGACCTCGGGCCTGCGCAGTCCGGTCTTCCTGCAGAAGGCGCGCGTGTTCATGCATGCCGACAAGACCGAGCTTCTGTGCAAGGCGCTGGCGGAGAAGATCCGCGCAGGCGTGCCCGGCAAGATCGACTATGTCGTCGGCCCGGCGATCGGCGGGCTGATCCCGGCCTATGAGACCTCACGTCATCTCGGCGTGCCGGCGATCTGGGTCGAGCGGGAAGGGGGCGAGTTCCGCTTGCGCCGCTTCGAGATCGCCAGGGG
>NZ_RZRP01001464.1:0-733 GCF_003997795.1 Mesorhizobium sp. M7A.F.Ca.US.005.03.2.1
GTTGTCCTGCTGCATGGCTGGCCCGACGACGCGACGACATACGCTCGTATTTCGCCGGTCCTTCATGAAGCTGGCTTCCGGACGTTTTCCCCTTGGTTGCGAGGCTTTGGGCCGACATCGTTCCTGTCGAAAGAAACCATGCGCTCGGGCGAGATTGCCGCGATGGCGCAGGATGTGCTGGATTTTGCAGATGCGCTTGGCATCAGCCGCTTTGCAGTTGTCGGACATGATTGGGGCGCTCGGATATCCTATCTGCTCGCGTCGGTTTTTCCGGACCGCATCAAGTGCTGCGCTGCGCTGTCCCTCGGCTGGCAACCAGGCAAACCAGCAACGCCGACGCCCGAACAGGCGAAAGCATTTTGGTATCAATGGTTCATGGCGACCGCACGGGGCGCCGAGTTCGTACGAAAGAACGGCAAGGAATTCGCCAGGTATCAGTGGGACAGCTGGGGTCCATCAGGCTGGTTCGACGACGCCATTTTCGATGGCGTTGCGAGCTCGTTCGAAAATCCTGACTGGGCGGATGTGACGTTGCATTCCTATCGGGTCCGGTGGGAAGAGGCCGAGCCCGATCCGCGTTATGCCGAACTCGCCCGCCGGCAAGCAACGGTCAAGATCATCACCGTGCCGATCCTGACGCTTCACGGTGGTGACGACCGCGTTGTGTTTGCCCAGTCTTCAGAGGGGCTCGAAGAGCATTTCACCGCGTTCTACAGGCGGGTGGTGCTGGGTG
>NZ_RZRP01001465.1:0-730 GCF_003997795.1 Mesorhizobium sp. M7A.F.Ca.US.005.03.2.1
CGACATAGGCAACATCGACCAGTGCGCGTGGACTGACCGCCGTCACCAGCGAGACGCGTTTGGCAGCTTCGAGAATCATCACTTTCGCTCTGGCATCGAGTGGTCCGAGAATTTCAGCCTCCGCCAGGCGCACGAGATTGCCGCCGTCGATGATTTCGCCGCGCAATTCGGCCAGCGCGCGCCGGCCGGCCGCGGTCTCGGGTTTGGCCGAGACAAAGGCCGACAATTCGTCGACGACCGATCGTGCCGCCTTGGGATCGTCGCGGGCGATCGCATCGAGCGCCCGCTTCTGCAGCTTTTCGACCTCGGCGAGGCGGGCGATCGCCAGGAATTCGCGAATCAGGATCACCACAAGCGCCAGCACGGCGATGGCGGCCATGCCGGCGGCCAGCCAGCCCAGCCACTCAGCGCGCGCAAAGAGGTCGCGTATGAGCTGGTCGGTCCACAGGCCGACCGCCAGCGAAACCAGCACGCCGAAGGCGCCGAAGAAGATGCTGCCGAGCAGCGAGCGTTTCCTGGGGGCGACGGCTGGTGGCGGCTCCGCGGCAATGATGTCGGGCTCGTCGAAGACATCGACTTTCGCCGGAATGACCATCGCGACATGGGTTTTCATCGCGCGGGGTTTGCGCTGGGTGTCGGCCTGGATGTTGCGCGGCTCAGGGGCCGCTTGTCTCGGTGGGGCTTCCGGTTCGATGCGGAATGCCGCCGGCTTGCGGGGCGCGGTCATGCC
>NZ_RZRP01001466.1:0-727 GCF_003997795.1 Mesorhizobium sp. M7A.F.Ca.US.005.03.2.1
CGACAGCAGCGTCTTGCGGTAGCCTTCGCTGGTCGGCAGCGCCGGCCGCTCGCTGCGTGTCAGCACCGCGTGCGGCGACACTTCGCATTCGTCGAAAAGATCGGCGAGGCTGATGCCGAGCGCATTGGCAATCAGCATCAGCGTGCTGGTGTTGGCGCCGGAAAGGCCGCGCTCGAGCTGGCTTAGGAAACTGGCGGTGGTGCCGATCATGTCGCCGAGCTGGCGCAGCGTCAGGCGCCGCGTGGTGCGATAGGCCTTGATCCGATCGCCCAATACCGTCGAGCGGCGCGCTTCGGCGCTGGTCGCGGCATTGTCGTTGAGTGCGTGATCCGCAGCGATTTTCATGGCGATCTCAGGGTTCACTTAACATGCTATTAAGTGGGGCGTCCTGGCAAGCGGATTCGCCTGGTCACCTGAAAATCATCGATGGACCTGCAGAGGGCATGATCGGCCGACCGGCAACCCGGTTCAGCTCGATCACTGGATCATGAAGCGCGAACTGAATGGCAGGCTTGCCGCGCCGACGGCCTTCGGGCTGATGGTGACGCGCGCCGGCAGCGCTTCGATGCCGGGGAATTCCCGGCCGATGTCGTCGCACAAGGCCTCGGCAATCTTTTGCGGCGCATAGCTGGACAGGACGACCGTCCTGAACTCGACAAACTGGGTCAGCGCGGAGATCGACGCTTTCAGGCGGTCGGAACACTCGCCCAGCCATGCGCTGTAGGCC
>NZ_RZRP01001467.1:0-727 GCF_003997795.1 Mesorhizobium sp. M7A.F.Ca.US.005.03.2.1
CAGTTCCAAGGCATTGCCCGAGGGGTCGCGGATGAACAGCGTTGCCTGTTCGCCGGGCTCGCCCTTGAAGCGGACCATCGGCCGTTCCAGCCAGTCGATGTCGTCGCGCGCCTCCAGCCGTGTCGCCAGGCGCTGCCAGTCGTCCATCAAGAGCACCGCGCCGAAATGCGGGATCGGCACGACAATGCCGTCGACCCTGCCGTCACTGGGTGCCTGTGCGGCCTGCGGCCGCAGATGCGCCGACATCTGGTGACCGTAGAGGTCGAAGTCGACCCAGGTCGCTGACGAGCGGCCGATCGCGCAGCCCAGCACCTCGCCATAGAAAACGCGGGTTTCATCGAGATCACGGACCGGGAAGGCGAGATGGAAAGGCGTCATCGAAATGCTCCGTGCAGGCTGCGAACCGATTTTGCGTCACAGGGTTCGCGGTTTGAACCGTCCGCCCTGCATTTTGATTGAAGCCTATGCCATTGCACAAGCCGGACCGGAACAATAGATGGGTGGGCAACGGCCGCACACCGGCCGCACCAGCAGGATTTCAGGCATGACCGACATATCAGACGCAGCAAAATTGACCGACCGCGTCGCGGCCCTGGTCGAGGCTGCCAAAAAGGCCGGCGCCGATGCCGCCGACGCGGTGGCCGTGCGCGGCCGCTCGACCGGTGTGTCGGTGCGTCTCGGCCAGGTCGAGGCTACCGAAGCTTCCGAAAGCGAGGATGTGGCGCTG
>NZ_RZRP01001468.1:0-726 GCF_003997795.1 Mesorhizobium sp. M7A.F.Ca.US.005.03.2.1
CGGATTATGCCGTGCGAACCGTCCTTCTGTTCCAATCCGTCGATGGCTTCGGCAGCGTTCTTGATCACATTGCCGAAAGCCTGCGCCATCAGCCGGCTGTCGAACGTGCCCTTCAGCGGCTCGCTGCCGAAGATCCGCTCGAAAGTGATGTCGGCGCGGCTGACCTCGACCAGGAACGAGGCCTCGCGCAGCGATTCGCGCAGATCTATGGCCTTCATCTCGGGCTTCGGCATGCGCGCGAAAGCCGAGAATTCGTCGACCATGCGGCCGATATCCTCGACCTGCCGGATGATGGTGTCGGTGCACTGGTCGAAAACCTCGCGGTCCTCGGTAATCACCTTGCCATAGCGGCGCTTGATGCGTTCGGCCGAGAGCTGGATCGGCGTCAGCGGGTTCTTGATCTCGTGGGCGATACGCCGCGCCACATCCGCCCAAGCCGACGAGCGCTGCGCCTGGACCAGGTCGGTGATGTCGTCAACCGTCACGACATAGGACTTTTCCTCCGAGCCGTCATCGCCGGCCTCGATGGTGATCTGAACGTTGAAGGTCCGCTCGGCGCCGGCGCGGTAGAAGGTCACCTGCTCGCGATAGACGGGTTTGCCGGACTTGCGGCCGATTTCGAAGACGCGGCCGACATGCGGCAGCACGGCGGAAAGGTTCTGCCCAAGGGCTGCGCTGGCGGATATGGCCAGCATCGCTTCGGCCGAGCGATTGACGATGGCAACG
>NZ_RZRP01001469.1:0-725 GCF_003997795.1 Mesorhizobium sp. M7A.F.Ca.US.005.03.2.1
GGCCGACGGGCAGCGTCGCGTTGACGCTTTCCTTGCCGGTCGAGGTCTTGATGAAATCGGCGCCCGCCATCATCGCCACCATCGAGGCCAGCATGACATTGCGCAGCGTGGCGAGGTCGCCGGTGCCGAGGATGACCTTCAGATGCGCATCACCGCAGGCGGCGCGCATCGAGACGATCTCATTGTAAAGCTCCCGCCACTTGGCGCCGAACACCAGGCCGCGCGGGATGACGACGTCGATCTCGTCGGCGCCGTCACGGACCGAGGCCTCGATCTCCTGCAAACGGGTCGACAGCGGCGCCAGGCCATGCGGAAAGGCGGTGGAGACGGCGGCGACATGGATGCCAGTGCCGCGCACCGCATCGACGGCGGTGGCAACGAAGGGGTGGTAGACGCAGACGGCGGCCGGGCGGATGGTTTCACCTGATATGCCGAGGCCCTCGACAATGTCGCGGCGGAACGGATTGATCGCCTTGGCGCAAAGCCGGCGCACGCGCTCCTCGGTGTCGTTGGAATTCAGCGTCGTCAAATCCATGCAGGCGACGGCGCGCAGCAGCCAGGCGGCCTGGTTGTCGGCCTTGATAGAGCGCCGCTTGGTCAGGCTGGCGACGCGCCGTTCCAGCGCCGAGCGATTGACGCTGCGCACCGATTCCATGAAGCCAAGGTCGAGCTTCATGCCGGGGTTGCGCGCAATGCGATGATCGTGCGGGACGGCTGTATTGGCG
>NZ_RZRP01001470.1:0-724 GCF_003997795.1 Mesorhizobium sp. M7A.F.Ca.US.005.03.2.1
ATCCCGGCGTGTTCGCCATGGCGGCGGCCGTCTGCGAGGCGATCGAGGCCGGTCCGGTCGAATGGCGCGCGGTCGATGTCGCCGTGGTGCCCGGCATCACCGCCATGCTGGCGGTTGCCGCCCGCATCGGGGCGCCGCTCGGCCATGATTTCTGCGCCATCTCGCTCTCCGACAATCTAAAGCCATGGGAATTGATCGAACTGCGCCTGCTGGCGGCGGCCGGTGCCGGCTTCGTCATCGCGCTTTATAACCCGATCAGCAAGGCCCGCCCCTGGCAACTCGGCCGCGCCTTCGAGTGCCTGACCGCCATCCTGCCGGGCACCACGCCGGTAATCTTCGGCCGCGCCGCCGGTCGCCCGGACGAGCGTATCGAGGTCTACCTGCTGGCCGATGTCGAGGCTGAAAAGGCGGACATGGCGACCTGCATCATCATCGGCTCGCCGGAAACCAGGATTATCAAGCGCACGGAGAAGCCGGCGCTGGTCTACACGCCGCGCTCTTCCACGGGTCGGACAAAATGATCGACCCCAAATCGATCGACAATGGCGGCCAGCGCTTCGACGGTTTCAGCCGAGGGCACGTCCGGCAGATCAGGCCTGCGGATCATGACCACCTCGATGCCAAGCGCCCGCGCCGAGGCGATCTTGCCAAAGGTCGCCTCGCCGCCGCTGTTCTTGGACACCACGACATCGATGCGGTGCCTTTCGAGCAGCGCGCGTTCCTC
>NZ_RZRP01000146.1:0-9858 GCF_003997795.1 Mesorhizobium sp. M7A.F.Ca.US.005.03.2.1
AGAAAGAGATCGCCAGGCAAGCGGCGATCAGACCGTTTCCATGGAGGATTCGACCGCCTGCATCCATGGGTCCTTTGGATCGCGCCCGCCGGTTTCGCCAAACCTGCTTTCGGAACCGAAGATCGTCGCGGAGCTGGCCAAGGCCACCGTGCCAGACATGAGTTCGATCCCTTGGGATAAGTGGATTGCCGACTATTCTCGCATCCGTGATGAGATCGAGCGCTGCTTTCCACAGCATTTCCGCCAGTTCAACAAGCGGTTCCTGACACCCGGAGGCTTCCATCGCGACATCAAGGCATCGAAGCGAATTTGGGAAACGCCGAACAAGAAGGCCAATTTCAAGCCGCCCACCACGCTGGAGACAGATCCCGATATCGATGTCTCGGGCCAAAAGGTGCTGACGCTGATCACAGTGCGATCCAACGACCAGTTCAACACGACCGTCTACGGTTATGATGACAGGTTGCGCGGCATCCACGGTACACGCATGGTGTTGCTGATGAATGAGGCCGACATCCAGCGGTTCGGACTGACCGCGGGGCAGCAGATCGATCTCGAAACGCATGCCGATGACGGTGTGGAGCGGCGTGTGCGCGGCCTTCGTGTGACACCCTATTCCGTGCCGCAAGGCAACTGCGCCGGCTATTATCCGGAACTCAATCCCCTGGTGCCCCTATGGCATCGCGCCAAGGAGGCCCACGTTCCGGCCGTCAAGTCCGTTCCCGTAAGAATTGTTTGCTGAGGCCGGAGGCCTCGGTCCCGGCCGGAGAGACGTGTCCGGCGACCCCGCCGTTGGGCACAGAAGCGGCCGTAGCCGCCACTTGGCCTAGCCGCCACTTGGCCTAGCCGCCACTTGGCTTTGGAGATGCCGGCTGGGTTGGCTGCGTGCCTTGCTGCTCGCCGCCGGTGCTGGTCTGCGGTGTCGGGTTGGTGTCGGTCGTGGGATTCTTGTCGACCGGTTGGCTGTTCGTAGTATCCGTCTTGGACTTGGCTGGATCGGCATTATCGTTGCACCCCGCCAAGGCGAGCAATGCCGCCGACATCAATAGCACTGCTCTCATGCTGACTTCTCCTGGAGTTCGGGCGAAGCCGTCTGCCAATGACCTATTCGGTCGAACCGCACCGAAAGCCCTTGCTTGACGGCGCTTCTGGCCAGCAGATGGTCCAGTTCGGCATCTTCAATCGGACTTCGTACGACCTGGCGGATGGCTTTGCAGGCAAGTTCCGTCGAGACGAAATCATATCTCCTGCTCCTGGCTACAACATATTGTTCGACCAGCATTTTTACGCGCCTGAGCGCGATTTCTTCGGCGAATTGCATTTTGTTCCTCCTGCACGCCGAACTGCCGAACCGGTACGTTGTTCCCACCCCGGTCCAAAAACATGATCGTCGAGATGATTAAAGGCTCGCGCTTTCCAACAGAAAGCGCGAGCGGATCAGGCTGAGGGGGACCCGATCGTCCAGCATCAAACGAGGGGAGCGATGACGCTGCACGGCTACCGAACTCGCACGGACTTGAGTTGTTCCACTTCGCGGTCCCTGAGGTGTTCACAGTCGAATGAACCCTAAATCGGGCGGGCCGGAGTCACCGGATCGATCGAGGCCAGCACTGCCTGAAATCACGAAGAATGCGTGTCGGGACGAAGCGATGCCAGGTCGGCCAGGGTGTTGAGAAGGGCAGCGTCGCCTGCCGGCTTCGGCACGAATTTGCAGTTTCGGAAGGGTTTGGGAACGTCACGGGGCCCAAATCCGGTCATGAAGGCGAAGGGGATACCGCGAGCCAACAGTGTTTCGGCCACGGGCAGACTTGTTTCACCGTTCAATTGAATGTCCAGCAGCGCCACGTCGACTTTGCCTGCATCGATAAGTTGACGAGCCGCGGCGACCGACGAGACCGGGCCGATCACGGGATAACCCGCCGCACGCAGGCGAGACGCGACGTCTTCGGCGATCAGCCATTCGTCCTCGACCACCAGAACGCGCGGCCTGTCGTCGCTCACGGCGCCTCCTTGTGGTTTGCCGGAAACGCGATCTGGACGCTGAGGCCGTCCTTGTGGAACGCGGTCTCGACATGGCCGCCCAGCCTGTAATCAATTTCACCCTGCAACAAGGTCAGCCCAAAGCCATTGTCTAACGGCGCCTTGACAGGAGGGCCGTCCTTTTCTCGCCAGCCAAATGTGAAACTGTCATCGTCGATCGACCATTGCACACTGACCTTGCCGTCGGTTTTTGACAAAGCGCCATACTTGGCCGCGTTGGTGGCCAGTTCATGGATGGCCATACTCAGGGAAAGCCCCTGTTGCGGACCTAGTTTGACATCCTTGCCATCGAGTTCGATCCGCTCGATGCCGAATGGTTCGAGCTCCTGCTGGAGCATTTCCCTGACCGAGGCTTCCTTCCATCTCTCCCGGGTCAGCAGGCCGTAGGCCCGCGACATGGCATGCAGGCGGCCGATCAGCGCATCCGCGAACTCCTCCTTCGTATCAGAACTTTCCCGCGTGCGGCTTGCAATGCTGGCGATCACCGCAAGCATGTTCTTGACCCTATGGTTGAGTTCCGAGATGAGCACCTGCTGATGCTCTTCCGCCTGTGCCAGAGTGGTGACATCGACAAGTGTCACCACCACGCCCTGGATCCTGTTGCCCTTGTCGCGATAGGGATTGATGCGGACCATGTGGAACAGGCCCCTGGCATCGCGTGCCAGATGGTGATTCAGGATCTCGCCTGTCTCAAAGACCTTGTCGATGTGCTGCTTCAACTCGGGGTAGTCGAGCTGGCTAGACAGATCCGTCAGCGGCCGGCCGACATCGGAGGGACGCAGGCTGAAGAAGGATGACGCCGCCGGCGTGAAGGTACGGACCACAAGGCTGCGGTCGAGGAAAATGGTCGCGATGTCGGTGCTTTCGAACAGGTTGCGCAGATCGCCGTTGGCGTGGTCGAGCTCCTCTATCTTGGCCGTCAACTCGGCGTTGATCGTGTTGAGCTCCTCGTTGAGCGACTGCATCTCCTCCTTCGAGGCTTCGAGTTCCTCGTTGGTGGACTGCGCCTCCTCATTGACGGAGACGAGTTCCTCGTTCGACGATTTGACCTCCTCCAGCGCGGTCTCGTATTCCTCGATCGTCGATTGCAGGCGCTCCCTGGTGTCGCGCAGCTCCCGCTCGAGATCGGCGGTGCTGTCACTGTCACGGCCGCCGCCGTCTTCCTCTGAGCGGGCCTGGGTCGGCCCCGACGGTTCGAACAGGACGAGATAAAGCGGCTCGCCATTGCCACGTTCGGTGAGCGGTTCGATCGTGAGCTTGATCGGCTGGACCCGTTCGTCGTCTTCCTCTACGATGAGGTTTTCCCGCACCACTGTGCGGCGCGTCGTCGTCGCTTCCCGCAACGCGGCGCGGAGGTCCAGTCGCAGCCCACGCCTAGCCATCGTCAGCAACTGCCGGCTGGGAATCCCTTGCGGCGCTTCGAGATATCTGCCGGTCCTGGCCGAATAATAGACGACATCGCCCTCGGCGTTGACCAGGACATGCGGCGGAGCGAAGCGCTCCAGCACCTGCGCCTCGACAGCCTGGCGCAGCGGATAACCGGCGGCTCCCTTCCTTAAGCCGGCGCTTTCAGAGGGAAAGACGCCGGAACGGCTCTCACCGATCAAGGCGGGCAGCCTGATATGCGGCGAGGCATGCTCGCGCGCCTGGAAGAGACGATGTTTCTTGTCGACAGTGGCAAACAGATTGTCGTGCTGCCCAACGCTTTCGGAGGTGCCGAGGAACAGGTAACCGCCGGGCTTCAATGCATAGTGAAAGACAGGGATGACACGGCTCTGGATGCTCGGGCCGAAATAGATCAGCAGATTGCGGCAGGAGACCAGATCCATGCGCGAGAAAGGCGGATCGCGAATGACGCTGTGCGGCGAGAAGATGCACAGTTCCCGTATCTCGTTGCTAATGACATAGCTCTCTCCGTCGCCGTTGAAGAACCGCTGTCGGCGTTCGGGTGAAAGCCCTTGCAGCAGGGCTTCGGGATAGCGTGCCGCCCGGGCCACCGCCAGCGCAGGCTCGTCTATGTCGGTGGCAAATATCTGGACGCGCGGAACGACCGTAAGCGTCTCCATGTGTTCGCGCAGCAGGATGCCGATGGAGAACACCTCCTCGCCCGTGGCGCATCCGGGAACCCAGACCCTGACGGTGTCGCTGGCGGTCTTGCCTTCGAACAACTGCGGTATGATCTTTCGCTCGAGCAACTCGAAGGCATCGGGGTCGCGAAAGAAGTTGGTGACATTGATCAGCAGATCGCGAAAAAGGTTCATCACCTCGCGAGCATCTTTCTTCAGCCAGTCTATATAGGCGCTGATGGAATGGACCTGGGCGATCTGCATGCGTCGCTTCACGCGGCGCAGAAATGTCTTGGTCTTGTAGCCCGAGAAGTCGTGGCCGGAGTGGCTGCGCAGAATGGCGTATATCTGTTCTCGCACCTTATCGATGTCGGCCGTATGGTCGCCATCTTCTTCCGCCAGCCCTTCCAGCGTGTCGAAGCCGCGGGCGAAAGCCTCCAGCTTCGCCCCGATCTCCTCGGCGGGCACAGCGACGTCGACGAGCCCGCTGGCAATAGCGCTCTGTGGCATGTCGGGATTGCGCGGCCCGTAGCCGTCGTGCGCTTGCGCGACAGTGAGGCCACCCCGCTCCTTGATCGCCTTGGCGCCCAGCGTTCCATCGGAATCACCGCCCGACAGAATGACGCCCACGGCATATTCGCCCTGGTCTTCAGCGAGCGCACTAAAGAAGATGTCGACGGGTTTGCGCTCTTGGGTAAGCCCGTTGGGCCGCCGCAGGCGCAGCACACCGTTGGCGATCGCCAGAGTGACGTTTTGTGGCATCACGTAGACGTGGTCAGGTACAACAGCTATGCCATCCTCGGCCACAACGACAGGCATCTCGGTGTAGCGGCTGACAACTTCATGCAACAGACTTTCTCGCTTCGGGCTGAGATGCGTGATGATGATGAACGCCATGCCGGGCTGGCTGGTAACGCCTTTGAACAAGCCTTCCATCGCGGGAATGCCACCCGCGGACGCGCCGATGCCAACGATGGGAAATCTAGTCGATCGGGCAGTCACGGCATGTCCCCCTTTCGCCGACCCGACATGAAGTCTCCTCAAGGCCGGATCGAACAGGACATAACCATATAGCGCGCAAGACGTATGGAACAAGACGTCAGGGATGACGTTGAACCCGATATCAATGGTGGTTCAATGACGAAACGCTCTGCTGACATAAAACTCCGAGCGCCAGTGGTGTCAGGGGCGCCTGGATCGCTAGCAGGTTCCGATGCGGGGCCCGTCCCGAATCGCATGCTGATGCTTGCGAAGCGGTTGCAGGCGGCCCTGGATGACAGAATTCGGAAAGCAAATCCTCTGCATTCTAACCTCCGTTGCAAGAAAGGATGACGACGTGCGCGACCTGCGGGGGCTGCATATTCTGATAGTCGAAGACGAGTGGACGATGGCGGGAGATCTTGCGCGGTTTTTCAGCAATATGGGCGCCATCATTCTCGGGCCCGCCGCAACCGTCGAACAGGCATCCAAACATACCGAAACGGCCGAAGCTGCAATCCTCGATGTCAATCTCAATGGCCGACGCGTGTTTCCAATCGCTGATGAGTTGATGCGCCGGGGTGTCCCCTTCGTGTTCTTCAGTGGCGATGACGACATCGCCATTCCCGACCATCTCCGCTACGCCAGCAATCTGCGGAAATCCTCGGGCAGCCAGGCGGTGTTCAACGCACTCTTTCCCCCGCAGGCACCGGGGCGGGCGACCCCCGGACCGGACCCGTCCGACGACGTCTTCGCGCTTTTGCCCAAACTGCGACTTGCGGCGCGCCTTTTGCTGGGAGACGTCGACGCATCGGATCGGCTCGTCGAGAGGACGCTCGAGCAAGCGATCCGGGATGTCGACCGCAGACAGCCTGGTCAATCCACTGAAAACTGGCTCAACGGCATCATGCGAGAGATGGCGAAAACCCGCGGCGCAAACCTGATGCATTAATTTTACCCTCCCTCTCAGGCTGAAGTGCTAAGCCGCGGGGCCGTCATTGTTGACCACATCTCGACAACTGGGCCGTACAGATCAGCCGCTTGGCTTGTCTCATCAGTCCTTCTGATCGCGCTCGACGAATTTGTTGAAACGGCTGGCTTTCCCCTCCCCGGTCTTGGCCTGATACAGAAAGGCCAGATCGTTCTCGTCGAATATCCGGAAGAACTCGTCCCATTCGATGGGCTCGAATGCTTCCTCAGGCTCACCGAAGTCGATCCGCAGGATGCCGCCCTCGCCTTTTGTGCGCACCACTGCCGGCCGGCCGTCCCGCTCCTCGGCCCACTTGCGAATTTCGTCGTGGTCGGTGGTCGTTTGCGACTGAGACATTGAAATCTCCTTTGATCGGCGTTGCTCCATGGGACACGCGGGCTGTCGGGCGTCCTAACAGCACAAGGGCGTCAATGTTCCAGCACCGCGCCGTGATCGCGATGCCGGCTCCCAACGAAGTCCGCCAAAGGAACTTTGTTGAAGCAAGGGAACAAACCTTTTGCCGAAAAGTTCGGGGCGCCGAGGTTACTGGTCTGAGGAGTCGTCGTGAAACGCATATTGGTTACAGGAGGCTGCGGCTTCATCGGCCGGCATGTCGCACAGGAACTCGTCGAGCAGGATTATTCGGTTCGCATCCTCGATGCGCTGCTGGAGCAGGTGCATGCGGGCGAAGCCGTCGCGCTTCCCGCCGGGACCGAACTGATCAAGGGTGATGTCCGAGACCGGGAGGCGGTCGCCGGTGCGCTGGAAGGTGTTGACGCGGTCATTCATCTGGCGGCGGAAGTCGGTGTCGGACAATCGATGTACGAGATCGCGCGCTATGTCGGCGCCAATGATCTCGGCACCGCAACGCTACTTGAAGCACTGATCAAGCACCCGGTCGAACGGATCGTCGTCGCCTCGTCGATGAGCGTCTATGGCGAAGGGCTCTATGCAACGCCAGACGGCCGGCGCATCGACAATGCCCGGCGCAAGGCGAGCGACATCAAAAGCGGGCAATGGAATCCGCTGTCGCCAGAGGGAGCCCCCCTCTCGCCGCTGCCAACGGACGAAGAAAAGCCGGTCGATCTCGCCTCAATCTATGCGCTGACAAAATACGCACAAGAACGCGCTGTGCTGATCTTCGGCGAAGCCTATGGCATCGATGCTGTCGCGTTGCGCCTGTTCAATGTCTTCGGCGCCGGCCAGGCATTGTCGAACCCCTATACCGGCGTGCTGGCCAACTTCGCTTCGCGTCTCGCCAACGGCCAACGGCCAATGATCTTCGAGGATGGCGAACAGAAGCGCGATTTCGTCCATGTGCATGACGTCGCCCGCGCCTTTCGCCTTGCACTGCAGCAACGCCAGGCAAAGGGTCATGTCATCAACATCGGCAGCGGCCGAGCCTACGCGATCAGCGAAGTCGCACGATTGCTGGCCGAGGCCATGGGGACACCGAACCGCTCGCCCGAACTGCTCGGCAAAGCGCGCTCCGGCGATATCCGCAACTGCTTCGCCGATATTTCCAAGGCCCGTGAGCTGCTCGGTTTCGAGCCGGTGCGGCAACGGGAGAATTCGCTCGGCGATTTCGTTTCCTGGGTGCGTAACACGTCCGCCGTCGACCGCGGCGCCGACATGAAACGCGAGCTCGAAGAACGCGGGCTGGTGTCATGAACACACGCAATCGACGCGACGCGCCGGTCGCCATCGTCGGCGGCAGCGGCTTCATAGGATCGAACCTCGCCGACAGCCTGTTGTCGGATGGCGAACCGGTGCTGGTGATCGACAATCTCAGCCGTCCGGGCGTCCAGCAGAACCTTGAATGGCTGGCACAAAAACACGCCAGTCGCCTCACGGTGGAGACCATCGACGTGCGGGACGCCAACGCCTTGGCGCCGGCTCTGACGGGTTCAAAGGCAATTTTCCATCTGGCCGCGCAAACCGCCGTCACCACAAGCCTGGTCCAGCCGGGCGAGGATTTCGACATCAACCTTCGCGGAACATTCAACGTACTGGAGGCGGCGCGACTGAGCGGTGAGCGTATTCCTGTTGTCTTCGCCAGCACCAACAAGGTCTATGGCAGCCTGCCCGACGTCGCGGTCCGCGAGGACGGCGACCGCTATGTGCCTTGCGACAGCGTCATCCAGGCGAACGGCATCGATGAGGCTCGGGGCCTGGACTTCTGCACGCCCTACGGTTGCTCCAAGGGCGCGGCGGACCAGTATGTGCTCGACTACGCCAAATCCTACGGCATGCCGACGGCGGTGCTGCGGATGAGCTGCATCTATGGACCGCGCCAGTTCGGAACCGAGGACCAGGGCTGGGTCGCGCACTTCCTGCTCAGCGCGCTGACGGGACGCCCCATCACCATTTACGGTGACGGCAGGCAAGTGCGCGATATCCTGCATGTTTCCGATGCCGTCGCCGCCTACAGGGCCGTACTCGACCACATCGAGACGACCAAAGGCCAGGCATTCAATCTTGGCGGCGGCCCGGAAAATGCGCTCAGCCTGCGCACGCTGTTGAGCGAGATCCGTGGCCTGACCGGCCATGAGCTTTCAATCCGCCATGATGGCGAACGCACCGGCGACCAGCCCTTCTTCGTCGCCGACACCCGCAAGATCAAAACCGCGCTTGGCTGGATGGCCCAGGTTTCATGGCGCGAAGGCGTCCGCGACCTAGCCGACTGGCTGCAGCGCCACCGGCTCGAGCCTCACCCCGAAGCCGTGAGGTACGTCGCATGAAAATCGCTCTGGTAAACCCATTCTGGACCTACGACGACAGCATCTATTTCGGCTGCCGCCAACCACATCTGCCGCTGGAACTCGGCTATTCGAAGGCCCTGCTCGAAGCCGCCGGACATGAGGTGCTGATGCTGGATGGTCAGTTGCAGAAGCTCGACAATTCCGGTCTTTGCGAGCGGGTGGCCGATTTCGCCCCGGCAATGACTGTCGTCAGTACCGCGCCGACCTATCTGTTCTGGCGCTGCGCACCGCCGGAATTGCGCGTGCCGGCCGATTTCCTCAACCTTCTCGCCGGGCGCGGTGGACGCACGGTCGCCGTCGGGCCGCACGGCTCGGCCACGCCGGCGCCAACCTTGCGCAAGCTCGGCGTCGACATCGTCGTGCGCGGCGAATGCGAAGAAGTCGTCGAGCAACTTGCCCGGCGCGACGATTGGAGCGCAGTGCCCTCAACCGCTTATCTGCGGGATGCCAGGGTGGTTTCGAACGGCGGCGTCCACGCCAGCTCGTTTGTCGATCATCCACCCCTCGAATGGCCTGCGGACTGGATCGCAGCCCATTCGCACCACCATCACAGGTTCGATGACAATCAGGTCGGGTTCGGCGCGGAAGTCGAGGCATCGCGCGGCTGTCCCTACAATTGCAGCTTCTGCGCCAAGATCGATTTCCGTGATGCCTATCGCCGTCGAAACCACGAAGCGGTGGTCGCGGAGATCGATCGGCTGATTGCCCAAGGTGTCGGCTACATCTACTTCATCGACGAAATCTTCCTGCCGCAAAAAGCGTTGCTGGAAGCCTTGGTCGATCGCAATGTGAAATTCGGCGTGCAGACCCGCATCGATCTGTGGAAGCCCGAGCTGCTGGAATTGCTGGGCGCCGCAGGCTGCGTCTCCATTGAAGCAGGGCTCGAAAGCCTGACGGTTGAAGGCCGGGCGATGCTGGCCAAGCGCTGCCGGCTGGGCACCGAGGAACTTGCCGCGCTGCTCGTCGATGCTAGACGTCACGTTCCATTCGTTCAAGCCAATCTGATCGGCGTGGTCGAGGATGATCCCGCCCTGGTCGAGCA
>NZ_RZRP01001471.1:0-722 GCF_003997795.1 Mesorhizobium sp. M7A.F.Ca.US.005.03.2.1
TGGTTTCGAGCTGTCGGAGATTTCCAACACGCCGGTCATGCTGCAGGTGCGCATCCGCTGCTGCCACGTGCATGGCCATTTCATCGCCAAGGACAACAAGCGGCCGCCGATGACGGTCGCCGATGCCCTCGACGCGCCGCGCCGCGACACCGGCCGCATCGTGCTGCCGCCCGCCTCCTTCCTGCATGAGAAGGAGAAGGTGCAGAAACGCTGGCCGGCGGCGGTCGACTTCATCGCCAAGAACAAGATCAACGAGTTCTTCGGCTCGGACCATGGCTCGGTCGGCATCGTCATGCAGGGCGGCATGTACAATTCGGTCATCCGCGCGCTGCAGCGGCTCGGCCTTGCCGACACCTATGGCGACACCGACGTGCCGCTCTATGTGCTCAATGCCGTCTATCCCTTGATCGATGACGAGTTCCTGTCGTTCTGCGAGGGCAAGCAGTCGGTGCTGGTCGTCGAGGAAGGCCAGCCCAACTACATCGAACAGGCCTTTGCTTCGATGCTGCACAAGGCCGGTCGAGGCACCAGGCTGGTTGGCAAGGAGCATCTGCCGATGGCCGGCGAATATACCGGCCAGGTCATGCTCGACGGCATCGGCGCCTTCCTGCGCGCCGAGGCGCCGCATCTGCTGCCGGGCGAGGTGCGCGCGCCCAACAAGGTCGGCGACGGCGTTGATGCAGCCGACCTCATCAATGTCGTGCCGGGCCGTCCGCCGGGCT
>NZ_RZRP01001472.1:0-721 GCF_003997795.1 Mesorhizobium sp. M7A.F.Ca.US.005.03.2.1
GCTGCAGGAATTCGCGGAGCGCGCCAAGCAAAATCCCAACGCCCCGCAGATGCAGCAGAATGGCCAGGAACTGCGCCAGAGCGACATCGATCGCATGATGGACCAGATCGAGAACCTGGCGAAGTCCGGTGATCGCGACAAGGCCCAGCAATTGCTGTCGCAACTGCAGGACATGATGAACAATCTGCAGGCCGGCCGGCAGCAGCAAGGCGGCCAGCAGGACAGCGAGATGCGCCAGCAGATGGACAAGCTGGGCGAGATCCTGCGCCGTCAGCAGGAGATGATGAACGACACCTTCCGCATGGATCAGATGCAGCGCGGCGAGCGCCAGCGCGGGCAGAACCGTGACGAGCAGCTCGGCGAAGGCGGCCAGGATGAGGACAGACCCGGCGTCGGCGAAGACCGCGATCCGCTCGCCCGGCAAAAGCCGATGACGCCCCAGGAATTCGCCGATGCGCTGAAACAGCTGCAGCAGGGCCAGGGCCAGTTGCAGAGCGACCTCGAACAGCTGAAGAAGGGCCTCGAAGGCATGGGTATGGAGCCCAATGAAGGATTTGGCGAGGCCGGCAAGTCCATGGGCAATGCCGAACAGGCACTCGGCGAGGGCGAAGGCGATGCGGCCGTCGGCCATCAGGGCCGGGCGCTGGAAGCGCTGCGCAAGGGCGCCAAGGACATGATGAAGCAGATGCAGGCCATGCAGGGCGACCAGGGTGGCGGCGAG
>NZ_RZRP01001473.1:0-720 GCF_003997795.1 Mesorhizobium sp. M7A.F.Ca.US.005.03.2.1
CGTCAGCTCCGACTGGTCGAGGCCCCAGCGATGACGCAGCAATTCGATCATGCCGGCGACGCCGTCGACGCCTACATCGTCTCGACCGGCGGCGACGCCGGCATGATCGAATTGCTGCGTCATCGCTGGGGCCTCGACCAGTCGGAGCTGACGCGGCTGGCTAACTACCTCTGGGCGCTGTTGCATCTCGACCTCGGCCAGTCGGTGACCTTCTCCCGACCGATCCGCGATGTGATCCTCGAACGCCTGCCCAACACGCTGCTGTTGATGGTCAGCGCCACCGCGCTCTCCTTCGGGCTCGGCTCGGCACTCGGCATCTATGCCGGCGCGCGGCCCGGGAGTTTGCGCGACCGCTTCCTGTCGATCGGCTCGCTGGCGCTCTATGCCGTGCCGGGTTTCTGGCTCGGACTGGTGCTGATCGTCGTCTTTGCCGTCGACCTGCGCTGGCTGCCGATCGGCGGCATCGAGACCCTGGCTTCCGACAAGACCGGCCTTGACCGCGCAGCCGACATCGCCGTCCATCTTATCCTGCCTGTTTCGGCCCTCGGCTTCATCTACCTGGCGCTCTATCTGCGCATGATGCGCGCCGGCATGGCCGAGGTCTGGCGGCAGGATTTTGTGCTGGCCGCCCGCGCCAGAGGGCTTTCGCGCCGCCGCATCGTGCTCGCCCACATTGCCCGCAACGCGCTGCTGCCCCTGGTCACCATGCTGGGCCTGCAG
>NZ_RZRP01001474.1:0-720 GCF_003997795.1 Mesorhizobium sp. M7A.F.Ca.US.005.03.2.1
TATAGGTCAAATGGTTGACCTTGGCGCCCTCTTCGATGACCGCCTGCTTGACCTCGCAGAAATTGCCGACCTTGGCCTTGTTCCTGAGATCGGCGCCCGGCCGCAGCCGCGCGTACGGCCCGACATCGCAATTCGACGCAATGGTGGCGCCCTCGATATGGCTGAAGGCATGGACCTTGGCGCCCGTGGCAATCTTCACACCCGGACCGAACCAGACATTGGGCTCGACGATGGTATCAGTGCCAATCTCGGTGTCATGCGAGAAATACACGGTCTCCGGCGCGATCAGCGTCACGCCCGACAGCATCGCCTCATGCCGCCGGCGCGCCTGCCAGATAGCTTCGGCTTGCGCCAGTTCGGCGCGGTTGTTGATGCCGAGTGCGCTTTCGAAACTGGCTTCGGTGGCCACGACATCGAGGCCTCGCGCACTGGCGATCTCGACAATGTCGGTGAGATAATACTCGCCCTTTGCATTCTTGTTGCCGACCCGATCGAGCAGCGCCAGCGCATGGGCGCCGGCCACCGCCATCATGCCGGCATTGCAGAAGGTTATTTTCCTCTCCTCCTCGGAGCAGTCCTTCTCCTCGCGGATGGCGGTCAGCTTGCCGTCCTTTTCGATCAACCGGCCATAACCAGTCGGACTGGGCGGGCGGAAGCCGATCACGACGACGGCAGCGCCTTCAGCCAGTTTCAGCCGCGCCATGGTCAGCGCATCTGCAT
>NZ_RZRP01001475.1:0-720 GCF_003997795.1 Mesorhizobium sp. M7A.F.Ca.US.005.03.2.1
GTCGTCGACATAACCCCAACTGCGCGATTGGGACCCGTCGCCATAGACCGTCAGCACCCCGGTTGTCAGAGCCTGGATGGCAAAGTTCGAAACGGCGCGTCCATCGTCGATGCGGGTTCGCGGCCCATATGTGTTGAAAATCCTGACGACGCGAATGTCGAGCCCGACAACCCGCTGCTGTTCGAACAGCAATGCCTCGGTGCAGCGCTTGCTTTCATCATAAGAGGCCCTGGGACCGGTGCAGTCCACCGATCCCCTGTAACTCTCGGGTTGGGGTGAAATCAGGGGGTCGCCATAGACTTCCGAGGTCGAGGCGAAGCAGAAACGGCCGCCGGGCTTGAGCAGCGTCAGAAGATTGAGCGCGCCGCCGATGTTGGCCTTGATCGTGCGTACCGGCTCGCGCATGTACCAAAGCGGCGAAGCCGGCGACGCGAGATGAATGATCTCATCGAAGCGTTGAAGGGATGAAAAGCTTTCGGCATCGGCAATCTGCAGATCGAAACGCGGATCGGCGACATGTGCGACGTTGTCTCGCGTCCCGGTCCAAAGATTGTCGACGACGATCAGCTTTTCCAGATCGCTTCGCCGCAACAGACGGTCGACCAGATGTGAGCCGAGGAAGCCGCAGCCACCAGAAATCAACACGCTGCGCGACATGGAACCCCCTGCTCCAGACACCCGGCCAGTCAACGAGCCACAGGGCTTGTTTCCCAACAACGG
>NZ_RZRP01001476.1:0-720 GCF_003997795.1 Mesorhizobium sp. M7A.F.Ca.US.005.03.2.1
GCTCCCACCAACGCAGGAAATGCGGCCAGGGTGCCGCGCCCGCCTGCCCCACCAGCAGGACGGCCGCTGCCGGCGCACCCGATGATCCCGTTGGCGGCACATCGCTTGGCGTAAAATTGAAGCCGCCGCGAAGGACAAGGCCGTTGGCGAGAAGCGCCGCAGCAATGCGGTCAACGCTGCCGGCGGGCGTAATCATCCCTTCTTGTCCGGATCGGAGAACGCGCTCCGCCAGACTTCCTTGTGGATGATGTTGGCGACTTTAGCCCCGCCTGACTCGGGCTCCTTTCAAGTGAAGGCGTCGGGCATCGACCCCTTCTTCTTGGCGATGAAGTCCTTCAACGCTTCGTCGATGCTCGGATCGAGATGCGGCGCCTCATAGCTTTCCAGCCAGCGGCGGGCGAGTTCGTTGGCGCGCTGCGGCGCTGTCTTCTCGCCTTCGGCCAGCCACTGCTCGTAGGAATTGTTGTCGGCGATGTTGGAGCGGTAGAAGGCGGTCTGGAAATTGGCCTGGGTGTGGTCGCAGCCGAGATAGTGGCTGCCCGGCCCGACCTGGCGGATGGCGTCCATCGCCTGGCCGTTTTCCGACAGGTCGACGCCTTCGGAGAATTTCTGCGTCATGCCGAGCTGGTCGATGTCCATCATGAACTTTTCGTAGCAGGAGGCCAGCCCGCCCTCGAGCCAGCCGGCCGAGTGCAGCACGAAATTGGTGCCGGCCAGGAT
>NZ_RZRP01001477.1:0-717 GCF_003997795.1 Mesorhizobium sp. M7A.F.Ca.US.005.03.2.1
TTGGGTTCCTTCGCGGCCTCTCGCCGGCGCGTTGGCTGAGGGAGCATCAAGCGAAAAGCCCGCCTGTGCGGCGGGTCACTGGCGCAACTCAGCACCATAGGCAAAAATGTACCATAGCTGAGCTCACCGGGTCAAGAAAAAATTCCTATCGTGTCAGCCCGTTGGTATGCGCGGATCCTGCACCAGGTAGAAGGTCCATCTGGGCGTGTAGTCGGTCATCAGGAATTCGAAGCTGGCGGTTTTCAGCGGGTCGACCTTGCCATTCCTGAACAGCAGCCGGTCATAGGGTTCGAAATCGCGATCGAAATCGGCGAAATTGCTCGACCGGATATTGTCCGGCGTCTTGTTGCGCTGGTCGAAGGAAAGCCCGTCGCCGAACACGCTCGGCTGGTTCAGGATCTCCTGCAATTCGAACTGGAATTCGACCCAGGCCTGGCCGCTGTTGTTGAGCACCTCGATGCGCATATACATCATGCCGTTGGCGAATTCGCCGGCCTTGCCGAAGGCCTGGATCGGCTTTGTCGTGCGGATCGTCAGCGTCACCGGCGTTGACGAAGTCAGCTCTTCGGTGATGACGAACGGATCGTCCTTCGTGCCGATGCCCGAGGCGCCGGTGATGTGGAAGCCGCCAAGCTCGTCGGAGAAGGAGTAGGCGCCCGCCGCCCAGACCTTCACTTCGTCGGCGGCAGCGTGATGCGGCGCCAGCATCAGACTGTC
>NZ_RZRP01001478.1:0-716 GCF_003997795.1 Mesorhizobium sp. M7A.F.Ca.US.005.03.2.1
GGTATCGGAAGGCGCCGGCGGCGGGGGCGGGCCTGCTCCCGCCGCTGTCGATGCCTGCTGCGTCAGGGATGCGGACGCCAAGGCAACGGGCGCGTCGGGTTGCGGCTGCGCAACCGCGCCGGCCACCGAGACGCGAGAGAATATGGCGGCCGGCGTCGATGCCTGAACGATCCGTCCTGCGCAAGGCGATCTGGGCGCTTGGGCTGACCCAGATCATCGGCTACGGCACGCTCTATTACAGCTTCTCGATCCTGGCGCCGGCAATGGCACGCGAGTTCGGGCTCACGGAAGGCTGGGTATTCGCAGCCCTGTCGGCCTCGCTGTTTGCCGGCAGCCTGTTCGCGCCGACTGCCGGGCGGTGGGCCGACCGCTTCGGCGCCGGCCGCATCATGACCGTCGGCTCGGTCGCGGCGGCTGTGGCGCTGGCGCTGTGCGCCGTCGCACCCGGCCGCGTGAGCTTCGTTCTGGGATTGCTGGCGATGGAACTGGCCTCCAGCTTCGTCCTCTACAGCGCTGCCTTCGTGGCGATCGTGCAGGTCGGGGTTCCCCGGCCGCAACGCAGCATCACCCATCTGACGCTGATCGCCGGGTTTGCCTCTACCCTGTTCTGGCCGCTGACCTCGGCGCTGCATGCGCATCTCACATGGCGCGAGGTCTACCTTTTGTTCGCCGCTCTCAATCTCGGCCTATGCCTGCCGATCCACGCCTGGCTGATG
>NZ_RZRP01001479.1:0-713 GCF_003997795.1 Mesorhizobium sp. M7A.F.Ca.US.005.03.2.1
GTGTTGTCGTCGCGCAACGCCGCCTCTGGTTGCAGGCGTCGCCGGTCATGTCAACCTCCGGTTCCCGATCCGGCCTTGGCCGACGCGAACAGCGCGACGGCGTTGGTTATGCTCTGGGCCGCCTTGCCGCGCCAGTCGGCGTTGAGCAACTGCGCCTCGTCCTTGGCGTTCGAGAGATAACCGAGTTCGACCAGCACCGACGGCACATCGGGTGCCTTGAGCACCTTGAAACCCGCGGAGCGCTGCGGATTGTTGATAAGACCGACGCTGGTCGACAACTGGCCAACCAGCGTGTGGGCGAAACTCATCGAGAAATTGTGTGTTTCGCGGCGGATCAGGTCGATCAGGATGTCGGTGACTTCCTTGTTGTCGTTCTTGATTTCCATGCCGGCGAACTGGTCGGAGAGGTTCTCACGGTCGGCAAGCGCCTGCGCCTCGGGGTCCGAAGCCTTGTCGGAGACGGTATAGACGGTGGCGCCGCGAATGCCCTTGACGCTGATCGTGTCGGCATGGATCGAAATAAGCAGGTCGGCCTCATGCTGACGGGCAATGCGCACGCGGTCGTCCAGACGCAGGAATTCGTCTGTGTCGCGCGTCATGAACACATCGTAATTGCCGACGGCCGCGAGTTTGTCGCGCAGCTCCGTGGCGAAGGCCAGCGTGACGTTTTTTTCGATGGTGCCGTTCAGGCCCTCGGCACCGCCGTCGATGCC
>NZ_RZRP01001480.1:0-703 GCF_003997795.1 Mesorhizobium sp. M7A.F.Ca.US.005.03.2.1
CGGTATTACCGGTTGCACCTGTGGCGCCGGTCGAGCCGGTTGCGCCAGTCGAACCTGTTGCTCCAGTCGAGCCAGTTGCTCCGGTATCACCGGTCGAGCCGGTTGCTCCAGTAGAGCCTGTTGCTCCAGTCGATCCGGTCGAACCTGTTGCCCCAGTAGAGCCGGTCGAACCTGTCGATCCGGTCGAGCCAGTTGCTCCGGTATCACCGGTTGCACCTGTGGCGCCGGTAGAGCCGGTTGCTCCGGTCGAACCAGTAGAGCCTGTTGCTCCGGTATCACCGGTTGCTCCTGTGGCGCCGGTCGAGCCGGTTGCTCCGGTCGATCCGGTCGAACCTGTTGCCCCAGTAGAGCCGGTCGAACCTGTCGATCCGGTCGAGCCAGTTGCTCCGGTCGATCCGGTCGAACCTGTTGCCCCAGTAGAGCCGGTCGAACCTGTCGATCCGGTCGAGCCAGTTGCTCCGGTATCACCGGTTGCTCCTGTGGCGCCGGTCGAGCCGGTTGCTCCGGTCGATCCGGTCGAACCTGTTGCCCCAGTAGAGCCGGTCGAACCTGTCGATCCGGTCGAGCCAGTTGCTCCGGTATTACCGGTTGCACCTGTGGCGCCGGTCGAGCCGGTTGCGCCAGTCGAACCTGTTGCTCCAGTCGAACCAGTTGCTCCGGTATCACCGGTCGAGCCGGTTGCTCCAGTAGAGCCTGTTGCTCC
>NZ_RZRP01000147.1:0-9841 GCF_003997795.1 Mesorhizobium sp. M7A.F.Ca.US.005.03.2.1
CGCTGCCACCGTCGAGCGCGGCGTCGAACAGTGCGCGGCCGGTCGAGCCGCCTGCGACCGCCAGCACATTGCGGGCGCGGTGGGCGAGACGCTGCGAATATTCGAGCTGGCGCAACTCGTCGGGCAGGCCGATGAGCACATTGGAATCGGAGCCGACGCCGTAGCGGCCGCCATGTTCCCTGAACAGCGGCGCGGCAAAAGTGCCGTCACCGAGATTGGCCTCGGTGATCGGGCATAGGCCGGCGATGGCACCGCTTTTGGCCATGGCAACGGTTTCAGCATCGGTCATGTGGGTGGCGTGGATCAGGCACCAGCGCTTGTCGACTTTGGCATTGGCCAGCAGAAATTCGACCGGCCGCGCGCCCGACCAGGCAAGGCAATCCTCGACTTCTTTCACCTGCTCGGCAATGTGGATGTGGATAGGCCCGTCCGGCGCTAGGGCAGTCACGTCAAACAGTTCTTCCGGTGTCGCGGCGCGAAGGCTGTGCGGAGCGACGCCGACAACAGCCTGATTCAACGCGCGAACCGATTCGCGGCATTTCTCAACAAGCCGCGAGAATCGATTCACATCGTTGATGAATCGCCGCTGGCCTTCGTTTGGTGCGGCACCGCCGAAAGACGAGTGCGCATAAAACACCGGCAAAAGCGTCAGGCCGATGCCTGCCTCGCCGGCCGCGGCCGCGATGCGCTCGGCCATCTCGGCTGGGTTGGCGTAGGGTTTTCCGTCGCGGTCGTGATGCAGATAGTGAAATTCGCCGACGCGGGAAAAACCGGCCTCCAGCATCTCGACATAGAGTTGTGCGGCAACCGCCTCGACCTGATCGGGCGTCATCGACAGGGCGAAACGGTACATCACCTCGCGCCAGCTCCAGAAACTGTCGGCGGAGGGGCCGCGAAGCTCGGCAAGGCCGGCCATGCCGCGCTGGAAGGCATGGCTGTGCAAATCGGGCATGCCGGGCAACAGGATCGCGTGACGTTCGTCGCCGGCTGCCGCAGCAGCGCCAGGCTGAACGGCTGTGATGCGTCCCTCAGCCAGGGTAAGCCGCACATTTTCGCGCCAGCCATCGGGAAGGAGCGCCTGTTCCGCAAAGATCGCTGCCACTTTTCTCTCCGGTTCTCTGTGTCTCATGCGATGAAGGCACTTGCAGTGCGTTTCAATATGTATATACATAATCGTCATCGATTGAAACGGAAAAGATGATGGCTGCAAAGAGCAAAAGCCGGGCAGGGGATCTTCGTCTGTGGCGCAATGCGCGGCTGACGACAATGGCCGACGGGTCTGCCGGACTTGGCGTCGTCGAACATGGCGCGGTCGCTGCGCGTGACGGCCGCATTGTTTATGCCGGCCCCGAGTCGGAGCTGCCCCCGACACTGGCCCAGGGCGCCGAGACGGTTGATTGCGAGGGCCGCTGGATCACACCCGGCCTGATCGACTGCCACACCCATCTGGTCCATGCCGGCAACCGCGCCAACGAATTCGAGATGCGGCTGGCCGGCGCCACTTATGAAGAGGTCGCCCGGGCTGGTGGCGGCATAGTCTCCTCGGTCAAGTCGCTGCGCGCCGCCAGCGAGAGCGAACTGGTCACCCAATCACTGCCACGCCTCGATGCGCTGATCGCCGAGGGCGTAACCACCGTGGAGGTAAAATCAGGCTACGGCCTGGACCTCGAAAACGAGAAGAAGTCGCTGCGTGCCGCACGGCGGCTGGGCAACCAGCGGCCGGTGACGATCCGCACGACCTTCCTCGGCGCCCACGCGCTGCCGCCGGAAGCCAAGGGTGACAAGGACGCCTTTATCGATCTGGTCGCCAAGGAAATTCTCCCGGCGGTTGCCGCCGAGGGGCTGGCCGATGCCGTCGACGGTTTCTGCGAGGGCATCGCCTTTTCGCCGGAACAGATGGCGCGCGTCTTCGATGCTGCAAAGGCGGCCGGCCTGCCGGTCAAGCTTCATGCCGACCAACTGTCCAATTTGCATGGCGCCGAACTCGCCGCCCGTTACGGTGCGCTGTCGGCCGACCATCTCGAATACACCGATGAGGCAGGTGCAGCGGCGATGGCCAAGGCCGGAACCGTGGCGACGATCCTGCCCGGCGCCTACTATTTCATTCGCGAAACCAAGAAGCCGCCGATCGGCTTGTTTCGCCAGCACGGCGTCAAGATGGCTGTCGCCACCGACAACAATCCCGGCACTTCGCCGCTGACCTCACTGCTTCTGACGATGAACATGGCCGCGACCCTGTTCGGCCTGACCGTCGATGAATGCATTGCCGGCGTCACCCGGGAGGCGGCCCGCGCGCTTGGTTTGCTGGGAGAAACCGGCACGCTGGAAGCCGGAAAATCCGCCGACCTGGCGATCTGGAACATCGAGCGCCCCGCCGAACTCGTCTATCGCATGGGCTTCAACCCGCTGCATGCCCGCATCTGGAGAGGACAATGACCGAACTGACCCTGAAGCCCGGCAATGCGACGCTGGCCGACTGGCGCGCCATCTATCGTGGCGCCGTGCCCAAGCTGGACGATGCCTGCCGGCCGAAAATCAAGGCGAGCGCCGAGGCCGTCGCTAGGATAGTCGCCAAGGGCGAGCCGGTCTATGGCATCAACACCGGCTTCGGCAAACTGGCCAGCGTCCGCATCCCGGCCGAGGATCTCGAGACCTTGCAGCGCAACATCGTCCTGTCGCACGCCGCCGGCGTCGGCGAGCCGATGCCGGTTGCCGTTTGCCGGCTGATGATGGCGCTGAAGCTCGCCAGCCTGGCGCAGGGCGCGTCGGGTGTGCGGCCGCAAACCATCGAGTTGCTGGAAGCGATGCTGGCCAACGACGTCATCCCGGTGGTGCCGGCGCAGGGTTCGGTCGGCGCCTCCGGCGACCTCGCCCCGTTGTCGCACATGACGGCGGTGATGATCGGTGTCGGCGAATGTTTTACCCCACATGGCCGTTTCCCGGCCAAGGTCGCCTTCGTCTCGCATGGCCTGGAACCGGTGACACTGGGCGCCAAGGAGGGCCTGGCGCTGCTCAACGGCACCCAGTTTTCGACCGCCTATGCGCTGGCCGCCTTGTTCGAGGCCGAAGTGCTCTACCAATCGGCGCTGGTCGCCGGTGCCCTGTCGACCGACGCGGCAAAAGGCTCCGACGCACCCTTTGATCCGCGCATCCATGTGCTGAGAAAGCATCCCGGGCAGGTCGAGACGGCCGACGCCCTGCGCAATCTGATGGCCGGCAGCGCCATCCGTGAATCGCACCGGGTTGGCGACGAACGCGTGCAGGATCCCTATTGCCTGCGCTGCCAGCCGCAGGTGATGGGCGCGGCACTCACCGTGCTGCGCCAGGCGGCCGACACGCTGGGCACCGAAGCCAACGGCGTCACCGACAATCCGCTGATCTTCGCCGAGGATGACACCGCGCTTTCCGGCGGCAATTTCCACGCCGAGCCGGTGGCCTTCGCCGCCGACATGATCGCGCTCGCCGTCTGCGAGATCGGCTCGCTGTCGGAGCGCCGCATCGCCATGCTTGTCGATCCGGCACTTTCCGGCATGCCGGCCTTCCTGACGCCCAAGCCCGGCCTGAACTCCGGCTTCATGATCCCGCAGGTGACGGCGGCGGCGCTCGTCTCGGAAAACAAGCAGAAAGCCTATCCGGCATCAGTCGATTCGATCCCCACCTCGGCCAACCAGGAAGACCATGTTTCGATGGCGGCGCACGGTGCGCGCCGGCTGATCGGCATGGTCGAGAACGCCACCGCGGTGATAGGCATCGAATTGCTGGCCGCGGCCCAAGGCTGCGATTTCCACGCGCCGCTGGCCTCGAGCGACGCCCTGGAGGCGGTGCGCAGGCTGGTGCGGGCCGAGGTGCCACATCTCGACAATGACCGCCATTTCCACCCCGATATGGAAAAAGCCATCGCCATGGTGCGCAGCGGTGCGGCCATCGAGGCCGCCGGCGGTGTGGCTCTGCCGTCGATTTCCGGAGCGGTGTGATGGCAAGCGCGCCCTGGCTGACGGTCACGCCCGGCACAGCCCCGTTGCTGGTGTCGATACCACACACCGGCATCGACCTCGCCGGCCTTGAGAATCGGCTGGTCTCACCCTGGCTCGGCCGCCGCGACTGCGATTGGTGGATCGATAATCTCTATGACTTTGCCGCCGGCCTCGGGGCGACGGTGGTGCACACCGCGATCTCCCGCACCGTCATCGACGTCAACCGCGATCCCTCCGGCGCCTCGCTTTACCCCGGCCAGGCGACGACGGGCCTTTGCCCGACCGAGACCTTCGATGGCGATCCGCTCTATCGCGAGGGCGAAGAACCGGGGCCGTCGGAGATCGACGAGCGTCGCGAGGAATTCTTCGTGCCGTACCATGCCGCCTTGCAGGCCGAGATCGGCCGGTTGCGCGGGCTACACGAAAAGATCGTGCTCTATGACTGCCACTCGATCCGTTCAGTGCTGCCGCGCCTGTTCGAAGGCACGCTGCCGGTTTTCAATCTCGGCACCAATGACGGCAGGAGCGCCGATCCGACGCTGCAGGCGATGGTCGGCCAGATCATGGCCGAAACCGGTGAAACCTTTGTCATCAACGGCCGCTTCAAGGGCGGCTGGATCACACGCCATTTCGGCCAGCCGCAACAAGGCGTGCACGCACTGCAGATGGAACTCTCCAACCGCATCTATATGCGCGAGCCCGATGGCAAGGGCACGCCGGACAATTGGCCGGTGCCCTATGACGCCGAGTTCGCAGCACCGATCCGCGCCACCCTGCGGAAAATCCTCGAGACCGCGACATCCTGGGCGCGTGTCTGACATCAGATCCTCTTATGGAGTGACGCCATGAACAATCCTCGCCACAACATCCGCGAAGTCCGCAGCCCGCGCGGCACCGAAATCAGCGCGCGCTCCTGGCTGACGGAAGCGCCGCTGCGCATGCTGATGAACAATCTCGACCCGGATGTTGCTGAAAATCCCAACGAACTGGTCGTCTATGGCGGCATCGGCCGGGCGGCGCGCACCTGGAACGATTTCGACCGCATCGTCGCCTCCTTGAGGACGCTGGCCGATGACGAGACTTTGCTGGTCCAGTCGGGCAAGCCGGTCGGCGTCTTCCGCACCCATCCGGACGCCCCGCGTGTGCTGATCGCCAACTCCAATTTGGTGCCGCACTGGGCGAATTGGGAAAAGTTCAACGAGCTCGATAAGAAGGGCCTCATGATGTACGGCCAGATGACGGCCGGCTCGTGGATCTACATCGGCACGCAAGGCATCGTGCAAGGCACCTACGAGACCTTCGTCGAGGCCGGTCGCCAGCACTATGGCGGCAATCTCAAGGGAAAATGGATCCTGACCGGCGGCCTCGGCGGCATGGGTGGCGCCCAGCCGCTCGCCGCCGTCATGGCCGGCGCCTGCTGTCTCGCCATCGAATGTAACCCGGACTCGATCGATTTTCGCCTGCGCACCCGCTACGTCGACGAGCGCGCCGAGACGCTCGACGAGGCGCTGGAAAAGATCGAACGCTGGACCAAGGCCGGCGAGGCGAAGTCGGTCGGCCTGCTTGGCAATACGGCTGAGATCGTCCCGGAGATGTTCAGGCGTGGCATTCGCCCCGATATGGTCACCGACCAGACCTCGGCGCATGATCCCATCAACGGCTATCTGCCGAAGGGCTGGACGATGGCCGAGTGGCGCGAGAAGCGCGTCAGCGACCCCAAGGCGGTCGAGAAGGCGGCCCGCGCTTCCATGCGCGAACATGTCGAGGCGATGGTGGCGTTCTGGAACGCCGGCGTGCCGACGCTCGACTATGGCAACAACATCCGCCAGGTGGCCAAGGAGGAGGGGTTCGAGAACGCCTTTGCCTTCCCCGGCTTCGTGCCGGCCTATATCCGTCCGCTGTTCTGCCGCGGCATAGGCCCCTTCCGCTGGGCGGCTCTGTCGGGCGATCCGGAAGATATCTACAAGACCGACGCCAAGGTGCGCGAACTGACGCCCGGCAACACCCACCTGCACAACTGGTTGGACATGGCGCGCGAGCGCATCGCCTTCCAGGGCCTGCCGGCGCGCATCTGCTGGGTCGGCCTTGGCGACCGCCACAAGCTCGGCCTTGCCTTCAATGAAATGGTGGCCAAGGGTGAGCTGAAGGCGCCTGTCGTCATCGGTCGCGATCACCTCGATTCCGGCTCGGTTGCTTCGCCGAACCGCGAAACGGAATCGATGAAGGACGGCTCGGACGCGGTGTCCGACTGGCCGCTGCTCAACGCATTGCTCAACACGGCGTCCGGTGCCACCTGGGTGTCGCTGCACCATGGCGGCGGCGTCGGCATGGGTTTCTCGCAGCACGCCGGCATGGTCATCGTCGCCGACGGCACGCGCGAAGCCGCCAGGCGCCTGGAGCGGGTGTTGTGGAACGACCCGGCGACCGGTGTCATGCGCCACGCCGATGCCGGCTACGACGTTGCCATCGAATGCGCCAAGGAGCACCAGCTCAACCTGCCCGGCATTCTCGGGTGAGAAACGTCCGGCCGCAGGCAGGCGAAAAGCCGCGGAGTCGGCTTTTCGAGTTTCGAACGCCCGTAACCATAGCGGAGGGCTAGGTATGCGCATCCTGCGGGCAGCCGAATACCGGTCGATGCCGTGGAAGAACGGCGGCGGCGTGACGACGGAAATCGCCGTCTCGCCGCCCGGTGCCGGGCTAAACGATTTCGACTGGCGCGTGTCGATGGCGCGTGTCGAATCGAGCGGTCCGTTCTCGCAATTCGCCGGCATCGATCGCACCCTTGCCGTGCTCGAAGGCGAGGGCATCGTCCTCGAGATTGCCGGCTACCCGCCGAGATCTATAAACAGGACGACCGCCCTGTTTTCTTTCCCGGCCGACGTGCAGACCTCGGCCGCGCTGATCGGCGGACCGATCACCGATCTCAATGTCATGACCCGCCGAAGCCGGATGACGCATTCGGTCGAACGCCTGGTGATTTCGGCCCCCGTGGAAATCCGGACTGAAGCCGGCACAACGCTCATCCTGTGCTTGGACGGCGACATCAGTGTGCCCGCCGCTGAACCGGTTCGCCTCGGGCCGCTTGACACTCTGCTGTCCGGGCCGGTCAGCACCGGCCTGCTTGTCCAACCCGCCCATGAGGCAACGCTGTTCGTGATCCGGATCCGCGCCATCGCCGGCAACGATTAACGCTTGTTTCCAAACATGATCGCGGTACCGGCGAAATATAGCGTAAGCTGCTGGCGGCATCACGAAAAAGCCTGAATCCTCTCCGCCGATCTGGCTGGCGGGAAGTGGGGTGCTTGTCTTTGAGTTTTGCTGAGAGACGACGCCCTGTCGTGGTGCGGAAACAAACTTTCGGCAAGTGGGGTTTATGCAACCAATTGCATTTGAACCGGTTTTAGGGCCATTGCCGTGGCGGTGACGCCGCTCAGTGCCCGCTTACGGAATTTTCAATGAATATTCAGACGAATCCTGCCCAAATCGAGAAGACAAGCGCGAGCTTCCCGGCCATCACCGAAGAGCCGATCCGCTCCAATTACCTGCCCGAAGAGCGCCTTCGGCTGCTCGGTGAAAGCCTGGCGAAAGGCGACCTCACAGACCTGTTCGGGCTGACGCCCTTCGATTTTCAGGCCCGTATCCGCGACAGCGCCAAGAAGATTTTGGAAGTCTACCGGTCGACCAATGCGGCGCAGGCGAGGGGCGAGACGATCACGCCGGCGGCACAATGGCTGCTCGACAACAATTACCTGGTCGAAGAGACCATTTTCCAGGTCAAGCGCGACCTGCCGCGCCGCTTCTATCGCCAGTTGCCGACCCTGAAGCTGCCTGACGGCGGCAGCGTGCCGCGCGCGCTGGCGCTGGCCTGGACCTATGTCGCACATTCGGACAGTTCCGTTTCGGCGACGATGTTCAAGTCCATCGTCCAGGGTTTTCAGTCGGTCGAGCCGCTGAAGATCGGCGAACTCTGGGCGCTGCCTTCGCTGTTGCGCTTCGTGCTGATCGAAAATCTGCGCCGGCTGGCGGTCAGGGTCAATCGAACCCGTCAGATGCGTCAGATCGCCAACGATGTGGCCGACAAGGTCCTGGCCACCGACGACAGCGCCGACCGGCAGTCGATCCTGTCCAATTTCAGCGCCCACGCACAGGACACCACCTTCGCCACCCAGCTGCTCTATCGCCTGCGCGATGGCTCGCAGAATGCCGGCAAGGCTCTGGAATGGCTGGAAGGCGAGCTCGAAAAGACCGGCTCCGATGCCGAGGAAATCATCATTTCCGAACATCACACGTTGTCCAGCGGCAATGTGACGACGGGCAACATCATTCGTGGCCTGCGCCTCATCAACGACGTCGATTGGACCGTGTGGTTCGAAGGCGTCAGCCGCATCGACACCGTGCTGCGCGAGCGCACCGATTTCGCCGCGCTCGACTTCTTCTCGCGCGACCAGTACCGGACCGCGATCGAGGAATTGGCGCGCCGCTCGAACCTTTCGGAATATCGCGTCGCCGAGAAGGCCATCGAGCTGGCCGGCCACGCCGCCAGCGATGGCGACGGCGACGTCGTTTTAACCGGGTCCGCCCACACCGATGTCGGCTTCTTTCTCGTCGGCCCACGCCGGCTCGAGCTGGAGAAGGCGATCGGCTATCGACCCACCGTCAGCCAGACAGTCAAGCGTGCCTTCCGCAAGACCGGCTGGCTCGGCATCGTCGTACCGGTGTTTGCGCTGACGGCGCTGCTTCTCGTCCTCTCCGGCAACGCACTCGCCAATCTCGGCCTGTCGGTGCCTTCGATCGTCCTCATGCTGGCGCTGTTTGCCGTGCCGGCCAGCGAGGGCGCGCTCGCCTTCTTCAACACGGTCGTTTCGCTGTTCCTGAAACCGACGCGCCTCGTCGGCTACGATTACCGGCACGGCGTGCCGCCCGAGGCGCGCACGCTGGTGGTGGTGCCGTCGCTGATCGGCTCGCGCGACGATGTCGAGGAAAACATCCGCAATATCGAGGTGCATCATCTCGCCAACACGGCCGATGAAATCCATTTCGCGCTGCTGTCGGACTGGCCGGACTCGAAGACCGAGATCGATGCTGCCGACACCGAAATCCTCGAATTCGCGCGTGCCGAGATCGCTCGCCTCAACGCACGCTATCCCTCCGAAGGCGCGCCGCGCTTCTATATCCTGCACCGGCGCCGGCTCTTCAATGCGGCGCAAGGGTCGTGGATGGGCTGGGAGCGCAAGCGCGGCAAGCTGCATGAACTCGACCTTCTGCTGCGCGGCGACAGCGACACCACGTTCCTGCCGCTCGACGTGCCGCTGCCGGAGAACGTCGTCCACGTGATGACGCTCGATGCCGACACGCGCACCACCCGTGACGCGGTCGCCACCCTCGTAGGCAAGCTCTGCCACCCGCTCAACCGGCCGCATTTCGATGCCAGCAAGCGCGTCGTCACCGCCGGCTACGCGATCCTGCAGCCGCGCATCACCGCGTCGCTGACATCAGGCGACGATGCGTCGTTCTTCCAGCGGGTGTTTTCGGCCAATCGCGGCCTCGACCCTTATGTCTTTGCCGTGTCCGATCTCTATCAGGACGTCTTCGGCGACGGGTCCTTCACCGGCAAGGGCCTCTATCACGTCGACGCCTTCGAGGCCGCCCTGCAGGGCCGCATCGAGGAAAACACCATCCTCAGCCATGATCTGCTGGAGGGCGCGCTGGCGCGATCGGCGCTGGTCACCGACGTCGAACTGGTCGAGGACTATCCGACCCGCTACTCGGTCGACGCCTCGCGCCACCATCGCTGGGCGCGCGGCGACTGGCAGTTGCTCGGCTTCATGCTCGATCCGCGCTCCGGCGTGCCGGCGCTGTCGCGCTGG
>NZ_RZRP01001481.1:0-702 GCF_003997795.1 Mesorhizobium sp. M7A.F.Ca.US.005.03.2.1
GGCTCGCTGCTCGGTGTCGCGCAAGGCTCGCCACGCGGCGCCCGCATGGCGATCATGCAGTGGAACGGCGGCAAGCCGAAGGACAGCCCGATCGCCTTCGTCGGCAAGGGCGTCACTTTCGACACCGGCGGCAATTCCATAAAGCCGGCCTCGGGCATGGAGGATATGAAGGGCGACATGGGCGGCGCCGCCGCCGTTACCGGCCTGATGCATGCGCTGGCGGCCCGCAAGGCGAAAGCCAATGTCGTCGGTATCATCGGACTGGTCGAAAATGCCGTCGACGGTCATGCCCAGCGTCCCGGTGATATTGTCACTTCGATGTCGGGCCAGACCATCGAGGTGCTCAATACCGACGCCGAGGGCCGCCTCGTGCTGGCCGATGCGTTGTGGTACTGCAACGACCGCTTCCAGCCGAAATTCATGGTCAATCTGGCGACGCTGACCGGCGCCATCATGGTGGCGCTCGGCCAACATTATGCCGGCCTGTTTTCCAACAATGACGAACTGGCCGAAAAATTGTCGGTGGCGGGGCAGGCGACTCAGGAACGGCTGTGGCGCATGCCGCTCGGCGCCGAATACGACAAGCTGATCGATTCCAAGAACGCCGACATGAAGAACATCGGCGGCCGTTTTGGCGGCGCCACCATCGCGGCGCAGTTTCTGCAGCGCTTCGTCAAGGACACGCCATGGGCTCATCTCGAC
>NZ_RZRP01001482.1:0-700 GCF_003997795.1 Mesorhizobium sp. M7A.F.Ca.US.005.03.2.1
GCACTGCGTGACCCTGTCTGAGCCGCCGGCACTGCCAGCATGATCGCCTTCTCGGCGTCCGGCATGGTCACCGCACTGGCCAGGAAGCCGACGGCGCGGCTGGTCATGCCGGTCGCCAGCCGCACCATGATGGCGCGGTCGCTGCCAATCTCGGGAAATCCGCTGGTCGCCATGATCTGGCGCCTGGCGATCACGGGCAACTGCGCCGAGGCGCCTATGATCGCCTCGATGTCGGGATAACCGAACATCGCGGCTCCTGGCCCATTGGCCCAGATCACCTGCTCCAGATCCGCCGACAGGATCGCGATCGCGTCGCCTGCGGCAAAGCGCTGGCGGACCGCGTCGAGCACGGCGACATCAAGGAAGGAATATTCGGACGGCATGCGCTTGGCGGACCTCACGGAGCGGCGATTTTGCAGTTAACGCTTTGTTAATAAAAGCCGGAGGCGCGAAGGTCCACAAGCCAGAACGTGCAAAGGCTGGAATCTGGGCTCTTGGTTAACGGCCCAAAAGAAATTTATGGTGCACTGCAACAAAGATATTGCAATGCACAAAATTTGCCTTTATATTGCCATCATACATGAACGAGACGGCTTTCTGTCAAAGCCGCTGCCGCTGAAAAGGATGGAAAATGTCCAGGACCAAGACCGCCGAGACGATCGAAAACGTTGAATTCCCGAGCTTCGACGCTTCCAAGGCC
>NZ_RZRP01001483.1:0-700 GCF_003997795.1 Mesorhizobium sp. M7A.F.Ca.US.005.03.2.1
AGCCTATGTATACCGACTAGTGAATATACACAAGCGACAAAGGGCATAGTCTTCCTTCCATCAGCATGATGGAGAAGGAAGAGCCAAATGACAGATCTTGTCCTTAGCGAAACCCGGGATGGGATTGCCATCCTCACCCTCAACCGGCCGGAGAAACTCAACGCGCTGAACTATGCCCTGATCGATCGCCTGCTTGCGGTCCTTGACGACATTGAAGTCGATGACAGCGTTCGTGCGGTCATTCTGACCGGAGCAGGGGAGCGGGCGTTTTCGGCGGGGGGCGACATTCACGAGTTCTCGGCCAGCGTGGCGCTTGGCGTCGGTGTCGCGATGCGGGATTTCGTCATGCGCGGGCAGCGGCTGACGGCGAGGCTGGAAGCCTACCGCAAGCCCATCATCGCCGCCGTCAACGGCATTGCCTTTGGTGGCGGCTGCGAAATCACCGAGGCCGTACCGCTTGCTATCGCCAGTGACCGCGCTTTGTTCGCCAAGCCGGAAATCAACCTCGCAATGCCGCCGACCTTTGGTGGAACCCAGCGCTTGCCGAGGCTCGCGGGGCGCAAGCGGGCGCTCGAACTGCTGTTGACCGGCGACTGGTTTGCGCCGCCGCGGGCGCTTGAACTGGGTCTCGTCAACGAGGTTGTCCCGCATGCCGAGTTGATGCCGGCGGCATTTGATCTGGCCAGGCGTATCCTGCGGC
>NZ_RZRP01001484.1:0-700 GCF_003997795.1 Mesorhizobium sp. M7A.F.Ca.US.005.03.2.1
GCCTCGTCTACGACATCAAGGAGCTGGCGCCAGGTCCGGGCGGCTCGACGCCCGAGATCATGATCGTGGCGCCACCGCCGATGCAGGACGACGTCAAGGAATGGAAGTCCATATTCGCCGGCGCGCCGGAGAAATCGCGCCTGCTCGCGCTCGAGTTCGAGGTTCTGGCGGACTCGCTCGAACTGCACTTTTTCGATGCCGGCTCGGTGGTGTCGTGCAGCGAGGCGGACGGCTTTCACATCGATGCCGAGGCGCACAGATTGCTGGGCACCGCGCTCGCCCGCGCGGTCGATGCCATCGGCTGGAGCCGCTCGACATGAGCAACCATACCGCCGCCAGGCAACGCGCTCTTACCGACGGGGCGACCTTTGCCTGACATGAGATTCGCACCACCCAATCCCTTGCGCATCGCCGATCGTGCGAGCGGGCTGAATGCATTGAGCGTCCGCAGCTACAACGAGCGGCTGGTGCTGTCCCTGCTGCTTCAGAACGAAGGCATTTCGCGGATGGAAATCGGCGAGAAGACCGGCCTGTCGGCGCAGACGGCTTCAGTCATCGTTCGCTCGCTCGAGCAGGAGGGCCTGGTCTCGCAGGGCGAGGCGCAGCGCGGCCGCGTCGGGCCGCCGACGATCCCGCTTTCACTCAACCCGGAGGGCGCCTATGCGGTTGGCGTCGGCTTCAGCCGGCGCAGGATCGACAT
>NZ_RZRP01001485.1:0-699 GCF_003997795.1 Mesorhizobium sp. M7A.F.Ca.US.005.03.2.1
ACCTCCGCCGGTCTCTTAGGTTAATCCCGGCGCACGCGATGAAAGCCACACACAAGCGTCCAAGCGTCGCCCTTCAGCGGTCACCGGAATGACGCAAGCAGCTAGCCGCCGTCTGTGGCGATCAGCATCCAATTTCGCTTCCTTGACTGGATGTCACTGGCAAACGTCCACGTATCGATCACTTCAATGATCTGCTGGGGATCTCCTGAAACGATGTCGTTGTTGGCCGAGCGTGTAACGCTGACCACGTCGGAAACGAAGCGAACGGCAATCTCAGCGGTACCATTCTCCTCAAGAGCGTCGACGACCTTTGCGTCGTTCGTGCCTATAAAGGTGAGTTGCAGCATCTCCGCCCGATCCCGGCGCCCGGCAATCGCCCGTTCGAAGATGTCGAGCACTTCCGGTCCGACAAGGCGCTTCAATGTCTGGATGTCCGCACTTGCATAGGCCAACAGGACAACTTCATAAGCCGCCTTGGCGCCGGCCAGAAACGTGGCAGGGTCAAAACTCGGATCGCTCTTTCGGATAACCTCCAAGGGCGTGTCGCCGGAAGACGTGATTTCGTTACTTCCGGCTAGACGCTCAGTCGGCGCATCGTCCGGTTTTGCCTTGTCATCGCCCGGACGTGACTGACGTTTGCTCCAACTGCCTAGAAACGCCCAATAAAACGCGATGATCGCCATGAGCAGTATCTGGTTG
>NZ_RZRP01001486.1:0-692 GCF_003997795.1 Mesorhizobium sp. M7A.F.Ca.US.005.03.2.1
GGGGCGGCCTGACCCGCCACAGCGTATCCGGCCGGCCGTCGAGATGACGCTGGTTCAGCCCGACCAGATTGTGGTCGTAAATGCCGAAGGCGGTGGTCGAAGGCAGGATGAGGTGACCGCCAGCGGCAAGCTCGGCAATCGTCTCCTTGACCCATACGGCCGCCGGCTTGCCGTCGATCTCCGCGGCACGATGGCCGAGCGATCCGCCGGGACTCTGCTGGTCGTCGACCAGTGCGACGGTCAGGCCAGCACCGGACGCCAGCCCTGCCGCCGCCAGCCCGGCCGGTCCCGCGCCTACAACCAGCACATCGCAATGATGGTTGATCTGGTCGGCCTTGCCGGGCGAGGTCCAGTCGGCGTCGACTGTGCCCAATCCCGCCATGGCGCGGATGCGCGGCTCGAACCTGTGCCAGTCCGGCCACATGAAGGTCTTGTAGTAGAACGCCGCTGGAATGAAGCGCGCGAAACGGTCGAGGAAGGCGTTGCGGTCGGCCAGCGCGCTGGGCGTGGCGTTGACGCTTTTCGCCACCAGTCCGTCCCGCGCCGGCTCGGTCGTGGCGCGGGTGTTCGGCGTTGCCCGCGTGCCGCCGAGATCGACCAGCGCATTTGGCTCCTCGACGCCGGCGCCCCATATGCCGCGCGGCCGGTGGTATTTGAAGCTGCGGCCGACGACCGCGACGTCACCCGCCAGC
>NZ_RZRP01001487.1:0-687 GCF_003997795.1 Mesorhizobium sp. M7A.F.Ca.US.005.03.2.1
GAACAGATAGTTCACGCGCTCGGTGACGTGGTCGGAAAACTCGTTCGACAGCGTGAAGCCGACGCGGAAAGGTGCGCCGTCGTCGCCGATGACATAGATGCCGGCGACTTCGGGCTCTTCGCCGGCGTCCTTGGCAAAGGCCGGTGACAGGAGTGCGGCGCCTGGTGCCACCGCCATCGTGCCGTTGCCTTTGTAGAACCATTCCGGCTGCACGCCGATCTGGCCTTTCGCCGGCTTGCCGCCCTCCAGCCCCATGCGGAACATCTTCATGGAATCGGTGAGCTGCTCCTCGCCGTCGGCGCTCAGCTTCTTGTGCATGGAATCGCGCGTCGCGGCGGAGCCGAGATGCGTCAGCCCGGTGCCGGTCAGGTGCAGATGCGCCGGATCGGGGTGATTGATCGGCGACAGCAGCCGCCCCTTCTTGTAAGCGGCCTCGAGATCGACCGTCTCGCCAAGCCCCTTGCGTTCGATCAGCGCGACGAGGCCGACGCCGGTGCGGGCGGCCTCCATCGCCAGCGAATAGACGCTGCGGGCGCCATTGATGATCCGGGTCTTGCCGCCATTGCGGGCGACGACGCGGATGGTCTCGGCGTCGTCAAGGATCTGGGAGATCAGCATGATGAATCCTCTCTCATTTGCCTTGGCAGGGCTGCCAAAACGGCAAACCTTGCTCAGCGCGGCCGGGAC
>NZ_RZRP01001488.1:0-687 GCF_003997795.1 Mesorhizobium sp. M7A.F.Ca.US.005.03.2.1
TCAGAACGAGGCACAGATGCTGATCAACCAGGCGAGGAACCTCACCTCGCTGCCGACCTCGATGCTTGACCAGATCGAAGGCAATTTCTCTCAGATGAAGAGCCTGCTCGGCGAGGCCGACCAGCTCGCCTACAGCGTTAGGGAGATCGATAGCCAATTTACGTCCGCCTACCAAAACTTTGGCTCTGACCTTTCCGGCCAGCAGCTTGTCGATGGTGCACGCGAGCGCTGGCGGACATCGGTGTCGGCCTTCGAGCATTCATTGAAGGCCGGTGCCGTTGCCGTGGACAATATCGATGGGACGCAGCAGCAGACCAGCGCCCTGGTCGGCGCCAGCCAATCGGCCGTTGGTGTGCTGCAGGCGACGCAAGCCGGCAATCAGTTGCTTGCCGTTCAAGCAAAGCAGGTCGCCGATCTTACGGCGATGCTCGCCGCGCAAGGCCGCGCTGAAGCGTTGGAGAAAGCCAGGCAAGCAGCAGCTCAGGAACAAGCGCGAGAGCAGTTCAGCCGCTTCATGACGGGCAGCAGCTACAGCCCGTCATCGGTAAAAATGTTCCACGACTGAGGCAGGTCATGGATTTCAAGATCGCCGCCCGGATGACAGCCGTCCTTGCCCTTGGCGCCGCCATGACCGCCGCCTTCATGGTGCTGCGCGGCAGCGGCTCGCCGGACACGTCCTCCCCGCGC
>NZ_RZRP01001489.1:0-681 GCF_003997795.1 Mesorhizobium sp. M7A.F.Ca.US.005.03.2.1
CCCGAATTCTGCAGCAGCGTGAAAGCGAACGGCGGCAGCAAGTAGCAGTCCAGCAACCCGAATGAGAAACAGCCCCGCGCGGGGCTGTTTTGCGTCTGCCGCAGGTGTGCAGACAAGCCAGCCACGCAAGGATCGGGCCCGGCCGGCACCCGGCCCATCTCCCCATTTCTGCCATGTTGCACTGCGATAAATTTGTTGCATTGCGATATCGGCCTGCACCGCCGACATTGCACAGGGGCTGGGCTTGCACGAGGGAGCCGTCGTGGCAGCATCGTTCCGGCCGGACATACAAGGATTGCGCGCGCTCGCCGTCGGCGGCGTCGTCGCCTACCATTTCGGCCTCACCGCGCTCCCCGGCGGCTTTGCCGGCGTCGACATCTTCTTCGTCATCTCGGGCTGGCTGATATCGACCCACCTCATGCAGGAGATCGGCGAGACCGGCCGGCTCGACCTCTGGCGCTTCTATGCCAGGCGCGCGCGGCGGCTCCTGCCGGCAGCTTTGTTCGTCATCCTGGTCACGCTGGCCGCCGGCTACTTCATCCTGGCGCCACAGGAGCAGGCGCTCTATTCGCGCGGCGCCATGTTTGCCTCCGCCTATGCCATCAATCTGTGGCTGCTGCGCTGGTCGTTCGACTATTTCGCCGCCGACGCCACCAGCAATCCCTTCATCCACTTCTGGTC
>NZ_RZRP01001490.1:0-679 GCF_003997795.1 Mesorhizobium sp. M7A.F.Ca.US.005.03.2.1
GCCGGCGAGCCTCTGCCTGAGCGCGAGATGGTCCCGCAGGCCGAGGCGCTCATTCATGCAACCGGCGCTGATTTTCGCGTCGGCGGCGAGCGCGCCTTCTACATGCCCGGCAGCGACACCATACAGGTGCCGCCGCAGCCGGCTTTCTTCCACCAGATCGACTATTACCGGACCTGCTTTCACGAGCTTGGCCACTGGACCGGCCACCCGAGGCGACTCGCGCGCGACCTGTCCGGCTCCTTCGGGTCCAACACCTATGCGCGCGAGGAACTGGTCGCCGAAATCGCATCAGCCTTCATCTGCAGCAGTCTCGGCATCGAGCCGACCGTGCGCCATGCCGACTACATCGGCTCATGGCTGACGGTTTTGCGCGAGGACAACCGCGCCATCTTCCGCGCCGCAAGCCATGCCTCGAAAGCCGCCGATTTCCTGCTTGGCCGCAATGTCGATGTCGAAGGCGAGGCACATGCCGAAACCGCCTATGGGAGCGCGCAATCCTCACACGCGACCGCCTTGCGCCTCTGATGACGCAAAGCCGCGCGCAACCAACTCGACAGTTCTTTTGAGGTTGCCCTAACGCCGATGGCCGGCGTTGGCGTCGATCGTTCATCGGACCGAGGTTCGCAAAAAAAGAGTGCGGCATTGATGCCGCCCTCTCGTTGCGAAAGCTGCCAGAGCT
>NZ_RZRP01000148.1:0-9803 GCF_003997795.1 Mesorhizobium sp. M7A.F.Ca.US.005.03.2.1
TTCCAGCACGACGCGCGCCGCATGGAGCTCGTCATAGAGCTTGATCAGCGTTGCCTTCGAAATGTCGTAACAAGTGTCGATGTCGTGGGCGCCGTCCATCAGCACCTCCGGTTCGACGATCGGCACGATGCCGGCTTCCTGGCAGAGGGCGGCATAGCGGGCGAGCGCATGAGCGTTGGAGCCGATCGAGGTCGCCGAAGGGACGCCCTTGGCCATATCGATGTCGATCACCGCGCGCCATTTGGCGAAGCGGGCGCCGAGCTTGTAGTAGTCGGCAAGCCGTTCGCGCAGGCCATCGAGGCCTTCGGTGACGGTGTCGCCGGGAAACCTGGCCAGCGGCTTGGCGCCGGCATCGACCTTGATGCCGGGGATGGCGCCGGCGGCCCTGATGATGTCGACCAGCGGCGTGCCGTCGGCGGCCTTCTGGCGGATCGTCTCGTCATAGAGGATGACACCGGAAATGTAGCGGGTCATCGCCTCTCTGGTGCGGAACATCATCTCGCGGTAGTCGCGGCGGCTGTCGGCGGTCGATTCGACGCCGATGACGTCGAAGCGCTTCTTGATGGTGCCGGAACTTTCGTCGGCGGCCAGCAGGCCCTTGCCATCGGCGACGATCGCAGCGGCAATGTCTTCGAGACGTTCGCTCATTGTTGCTTCTCCTGAAACGGTTGTTCCGCGCTTAACGGAAGTCTACCGCCAAAGGAATGGCATCGGAAAGCTCGAATCGATTGAAGCCTCGGGCGGCCTTGTTCGCTCTCCGAGTGTTGATCGCCTCGGAGCCTCAGCGCTTCAACACATCGACGCCGGGCAGCGGCTTGCCTTCCATCCACTCCAGGAAGGCGCCGCCGGCGGTCGAGACATAGGTGAAGTCGTCGGCGACGCCGGCGTGGTTGAGCGCCGCGACCGTATCGCCACCGCCTGCAACCGAGACCAGCTTGCCTTCCTTGGTGCGCGACGCCGCGTGCTTGGCAGCCGCCACCGTCGCATGATCGAAGGGCGCGATCTCGAAGGCGCCGAGCGGGCCGTTCCAGACCAGTGTCGCGGCGCGGTCGATCCATTCGCCGATGGTCGTCACGGTTTTGGCGCCGACATCGAGGATCATCCCGTCGGCCGGCACATCGGAGATGGCGACGGTCTCGCAGGCCGCGCCCGCCTTGAACTCCCTGGCGACGACGCCGTCGACCGGCAGGATGATGGCGCAGCCGGCCTCGGCCGCCTCGATCATGATCTGCTTGGCGGTTGAGGCGAGATCATGCTCGCACAGCGATTTCCCGACATCGGTGCCGCGCGCGGCGAGGAAGGTGTTGGCCATGCCGCCGCCGATGACCAGCGCGTCGACCTTCTTCACCAGGTTCATCAACAGATCGATCTTGGTCGAGACCTTGGCGCCGCCGACAATGGCGACGACCGGACGAACCGGTTTTCCCAAGCCCTTCTCCAGCGCCTCAAGCTCGGCTTGCATGGTGCGGCCGGCAAAAGCCGGCAACAGATGCGCCAGCCCCTCGGTCGAAGAATGCGCGCGGTGCGCGGCCGAGAAGGCGTCGTTAACGAAGATGTCGCCATTGGCGGCGAGTTTTTCGGTGAAGGCCGGGTCATTCTTTTCTTCGGCCTTGTAGAAGCGAGTGTTTTCGAGCAGCAGCACGTCGCCCTTGTTCATGGCGGCGACAGCACTTCCGGCCGTGTCGCCGACGCAATCCGAGGCGAAACCGACGGGGCGGCCGAGCACTTCTGCCGTGGCTTTGGCGATCGGCTCCAGCGAGAATTCGGGCGAAGGCCCATCCTTGGGTCGGCCGAAATGGGCGAGCAGGATGACCTTGGCGCCCTTGGCCGATAGCTCGGCGATGGTCGGTGCGATGCGTTCGATGCGGGTGGCGTCGGTGACTTTGCCCTCAGTGACAGGCACGTTGAGGTCGACGCGCACCAGCACGCGCTTGCCGCTGATGTTGCCGATATCGTCGAGTGTCTTGAAGGCGGCCATGCGGGTTCCTTTCGCGAAAAACCGGGGGACCATACCCCGCATCGGCGACGATGCAAGGCTTAGGGCGCGCTCGAACCGAAATTTTGAAGTGGGCACGATCTTGCACTGGCGGGTGGATGAATGGCAGCGCTCAATAGCGGGTTTGTCAGCTTTCGGTTGCTGCCTTTTCCGGCGCTGGCTCCGGGGCCGGTTTGTCGTCCGCCCGCGCCTCGTCCGCCTGCGCCTCGGTCGGCTTGCGCCAATTGCGGATGAAGGCGGAAAGACGGTCGCCGATTTCTCCGGCGCTGAGGAAGACCGGCACCCGCGCCACCGGAGCGGTCGGCTCGAACGACAGGCCGAGGCCTATGATCTTCCCCTTGTCGTCGACGTCGCGGACGATCAGTTCTATCGGGCCGAGCAGCACGCGGTCGGCATATTCGGCATGGCCGCCGAGCCGCGCCGTGACCAGCGCGCCAACGGTGAGCTTTTGCTCCACTTCGGTTAGACCTGGCGTATAGGCTGCTTCCAGTTCGGCGGCGGGGCGCGCTGGATCGACGGCGAAGGCGCCGAAGAAATCGGCATCTTCGGGATCGACCACGGCACGGCTGGCGAACAGCTTGTCGAGCAGGCGCGGATAGCGATCCGGGACGAAAATGTAGACCTGGTCGCCGGCGGCGAGCCGGCCCATGTCCTGGAAGCGCATCGAACGGCCGTCACGCAGCACCAGCGAGGGTCGCGCCCAGCGTGGGATGCGCTCGCCGCGCGCCACCGGGCTGCCGGGTGCGACGCGATAGGCGAGAAGCTCGTGATGGGCCGAACCCGGCAATTCCAGCTCGACCTTGTCCAGCGGTCCGAGCCGCGCCGGCACGATCAAACCGAGGCGGCGCGCCAGCGGTCCGACCGTCCAGCCCTGGATGACCAGCGAAACCAGAACGATGATGAAGGCGGTGTTGAAGATGACACGGCCATTTTCCAGCCCGCCGAGCAGCGGGGTGATGGCAAGCAGGATCGACACCGCGCCGCGCAGGCCGACCCACGAGACAAAGGCGACTTCGGGGCGCGGCATGCGGAACGGGATCAGGCAGAGCCAGACGGCGACCGGCCGCGCCACGAACATCAGGAACAGGCCGAGCAGCACCGCCGGCACCATGATCGCCGGGAATTGCGAGGGCGTCGCGAACAGGCCGAGGATGAGGAACATGATGATCTGTGCCAGCCATGACATGCCGTCCTGGAAGCGCTTGAGGATGGTGACGGCGCGGATATCGGAATTGCCCGAGATGAGGCCGGCGATATAGACCGCCAGGAAGCCCGAGCCGCCAATGGCGCCGGCGGCGGCAAAGACCATCAACGACAAGGTCAGCACGAAGATCGGCAGCAGGCCATGGTCGAGATTGAGCCGGTCGACGAGACGCACGATGGCGAGGCCGCCGAGCACGCCGACGACAGCGCCAAGGCCCATGTTGAGGAGGAAGCCGAGGAAAAGGCTGGTGACCAGGACGTTGGTCTCGGGATTGGCATGAGCGGCGATGATCTCGACCAGCGTGATGGTCAGGAAGATGGCGATGGGGTCATTGGTGCCGGATTCCACCTCGAGCGTCGAGCGCACGCGTTCGCGCAGATTGATCTCGCCGGCACGCAGCAGGAAGAACACGGCGGCCGCATCGGTGGAGGCGACTGCGGCGCCGAGCAGGAAGGATTCCAGCCAGGTGAGGTCGAGCAGATAGTGGGCGGCGGCGCCGAACAGGCCGGTGGTCAGAATTACGCCGAAGGTCGCCAGCGACAACGCCGGGCCGGCTGCCTGCCGCAAGGCGTTGAGCGGCGTGCCGAAGCCGGAATCGAACAGGATGACGGCCAGCGCCAGTGAGCCGGCAAAATAGGCGATGCGGGCATTGTCGAACTGGATGCCGAGACCGTCGGTGCCGGTGGCGAGGCCAATGCAGAGGAACAGGAGCAGAAGAGGGGCGCCGAAGCGGAAGGCGATCAGGCTCGAAAACGCGGCGGCGACGACAAGCGCTGTGCCGACCAGCGTGACGAGATAGATCGCATGCTCCATCCTGAAATCAGCCCCTCAAATTCGTCTGTCTCCTGCTTTGCGAGAGAGTGGGGCGAAGACGTGACCAGTGCAAGGCGGCAGGGTGGCTTTTTGGCCTATGCCGCTGATTTTCGGATGTTTTGGCGCCCGGGACACAATTTGGGAAGGCGCAAGCTGCGCTCATGAAAAACGCCCGGGCAAAGCCGGGCGTTCCAAGTCTCGAAAAGAGTGCTTTGTGATCAGGCGATGGTCTTGCCGAAGGCGACCGATGTGTCGCCCATGCGGTTGGAGAAACCCCATTCATTGTCGTACCAGGAGAGCACCGATACGAAATTGCCGTCCATCACCTTGGTCTGGTCGAGCGCCATGATCGAGGAGCGCGGATCGTGGTTGAAGTCGATCGACACGTTCGGGTGATGAGTGACGCCGAGAATGCCCTTGAGCTTGCCGTTGGAGGCGGCGATCACCGCTTCGTTGATCTCCTGCGCCGTGGTCGACCGCTTGGCGATGAACTTGAAATCGACGACCGAGACGTTCGGGGTCGGCACGCGGATCGAGATGCCGTCGAGCTTGCCCTTGAGGTCGGGCAGCACCAAGCCGATCGCCTTGGCGGCACCGGTCGAGGTCGGGATCTGCGACAGCGCAGCGGCGCGGGCGCGGTAGAGATCCTTGTGCATGGTGTCCAGGGTCGGCTGGTCGCCGGTGTAGGAGTGGATCGTCGTCATCATGCCTTTTTCGATGCCGACCGTTTCGTGCAGCACGGCTGCCAGCGGCGCCAGGCAGTTGGTGGTGCACGAGGCGTTCGAGATGACGATATGATCCTTGGTCAACTGGTCGTGGTTGATGCCGTAGACCACGGTGAGGTCGGCGCCTTCGGCAGGGGCCGAAACGATGACGCGCTTGGCGCCGGCGGTCAGGTGTGCCGCTGCCTTGTCGCGGGCGGTGAAGATGCCGGTGCATTCGAGCGCGATGTCGATGCCGAGTTCCTTCCACGGCAACTGCGTTGGATCCTTGATCGCGGTGACCTTGAACGTCTCCTTGCCGACGGTGATCTGGTCGCCGGATACCGAGACTTCATGCGGGAAGCGGCCGTGCACGCTGTCATAGCGCAAGAGGTGCGCATTGGTCTCGACTGGGCCGAGGTCGTTGACGGCGACGACGTCGATGTCCTTGCGGCCGGATTCATGGATAGCGCGCAGGATGTTGCGGCCGATGCGGCCAAATCCGTTGATGGCAACTCTGACGGTCATAATTCTCTCCCTGGGAGTTGGAGGGCGGACGAGGGGTCTGCAGTTTCATAGCGGCGGAAGCAGAAAGAATCCAGCCGCACTGGCGTGGATTTAAATCGATTAAGTTGAGCCAGCCCGGCGAAGCCGTTTTCGCGGTTTCGCCGAACTGGCCCAGAATCTTACTTGGCGTGCAGGCGGGCTTCCGCCGCCTTGGCCGCGGCCTCGGCGGTAATGCCGAAATGCGGATAGAGTTGCTCGATCGTGCCCGACGCGCCGAAGCCGGTCATGCCGACGAAGATGCCGTCTGAGCCGATCAGATGATCCCATCCCTGGCGGATGCCGGCTTCGATCGCCATCTTGATCGGCGCATTGCCGATCGTCTTCTTGCGGTAGTCGTCGCTCTGCTGGTCGAACAGTTCGAAGCAGGGAACCGAGACGACGCGGGTCGGATGGCCGTGCTTTTCCAACAGCTCGCGCGCGCCAAGTGCGATCTCGACCTCGGAGCCGGTGGCGAAGATCGTTATCGCCGCCTCGCCGCTGGCGGCGGCCAGCTCATAGGCGCCCTGGCTGCTGAGGTTCTTGGCCGTGAATTCGGTGCGCACCGTCGGCAGGTTCTGGCGGGTCAGCGCCAAGGTCGACGGCGTCTTTTCCGACTCCAGGGCGATCTGCCAGCATTCCGCGGTTTCGACCGCGTCGGCCGGGCGGAAGACATTGTGGTTGGGGATCGCGCGCAATGCCGCCAGATGCTCGACCGGCTGGTGGGTCGGGCCGTCTTCGCCCAGACCGATGGAATCATGGGTCATGACGAAGATCGAGCGGATGCCCATCAGCGAAGCAAGACGCATTGACGGGCGGGCATAGTCGGAGAAGCACAGGAAGGTACCGCCATAGGCGATGAGGCCGCCATGCAGCGTCAAGCCATTGATGGCGGCCGCCATGCCATGTTCGCGAATGCCGTAGTGGACATAACGCTGGCCGTAATCGTCGGGCGTGATGTTCTTGGTCTGGCTGGTCTTGGTGTTGTTGGAGCCGGTCAGGTCGGCGGAGCCGCTTATGGTTTCCGGCACGGCGCCGTTGATGACCTCCAGCGCCATTTCCGAGGATTTGCGGGTGGCGACCTTCGGCTTGTCGGCCGACAGCTTCTTCTTGTAGTCGGCGATGACGGCGTCGAAATTCGACGGCAGCTTGCCGGCGAGGCGGCGTTCGAACTCGGCCTTCAACTTGGGCTCGGCCTTGGCCAGACGTCCCTCCCAGTCGGTGCGCGGCTTGGCGCCGGTTTTACCGGCGGCGCGCCATGCGTCAAGGATGTCGGCCGGAATCTCGAAGGGCGGCGAGTCCCAGTTGAAGAATTTGCGCGCACCGGCGATCTCGTCGGCGCCGAGCGGCGAACCGTGCGCCTTGTTGGTGCCGGCCTTGGTTGGAGCGCCGAAGCCGATGGTCGTCTTGCAGGCGATCATCGTCGGCTTGTCGGAGTGACGAGCGGCTTCGATGGCATAGGCGATGGCTTCCGGATCGGTGCCGTCGATGTGGCTGGCGTTCCAGCCCGAGGCCTGGAAGCGGGCGACCTGGTCGGTGTTGTCGGCAAGCGAGACCGGGCCGTCGATCGAGATGTTGTTGTTGTCCCAGAAGACGATCAGCTTGTTGAGCTTGAGATGGCCGGCAAGCGCGATGGCTTCCTGGGAAACACCTTCCATCAGGCAGCCGTCACCGGCCAGTACGTAGGTGTAATGGTCGACGAGGTCGTTGCCGAAGGCTGCGTTCATGATGCGCTCGCCGAGCGCGAAGCCGACCGAATTGGCCAGACCCTGGCCGAGCGGGCCGGTGGTCGTCTCTATGCCGGTGGCATGGCCGTATTCGGGATGGCCGGCGGTCTTCGAGCCCAACTGGCGGAAATGCTTGATCTGGTCGATCGTCATGTCCTCGTAGCCGGTCAGGTGCAGCAGCGAATAGAGCAGCATCGAACCGTGGCCGGCCGACAGGATGAAGCGATCCCGGTCGGGCCAATGGGGGGCCTTCGGATCATATTTCAGGAACTTCGTGAACAGCACCGTGGCGATATCGGCGCAGCCCATTGGCAGGCCTGGATGGCCGGAATTTGCCTTCTCGACGGCGTCCATGGAGAGAAAGCGGATCGCATTGGCCATCCGGTCATGTTGTTCACGCGACGTCATGGTTCCTCCAGAAGTGGGGGTTTGGGGGCTTGGGAGAGCCCTTGAAAAGGGTGCGCGACACATAGCAGGCGCGGGCTTTTAGTCAACAAATCGGGTGCACATTTGCCGGTCTTGTGATGCCGGCGGCGGACCTACATTAGCGTTAGCGGGGGACAGTCGCGAGAGCTTTGTTGACGTTGCCTTCACCCGGTGCCTAATGTTTCAGGGATAACGCGTTCTGAACGTGAACGATTCGGTGATGGGCAGGGCACAGGACGAAGGCCATGACCGGGGAAGCCACACTCAAGGAAGTCATCGCGAGGCTGGGCAAGGCCATCGAGGGGCTGGAAAACGCCGTCGCGGCCAAGCTCGAGCATGAACGGGACTACTCCGAAGCCGAGGCCGAGGTGCAGCGGATGAACGCCGATCGCTCGCGGCTGGCGCAGGAACTCGACAATTCCGAAGCGCGCGCCGAACGGCTGGAAGATGCCAACAAGGAAGTCTCGCGACGTTTGGTGACCGCCATGGAAACCATCCGCGCCGTGTTGGACAGATAGGAGCTGGCCCGATGGCACAGGTCACGGTTTCAATCGACGGCAAGCAGTATCGCATGGCCTGCGACGAGGGCCAGGAAGAGCATCTGATCGATCTTGCCGAACGTTTCGACCGCTATGTTTCACACCTGAAGGACTCGTTCGGCGAGATTGGCGATCAGCGGCTGACCGTGATGGCCGGCATTATGGTGATGGATGAACTCTCGGAGTTGCAGAAACGCGTCAAGGGCATGGAAAGCGAAGTGCTGACCTTGCGCAAGACCCGCGACGAGGCTCTGACCAAGGCCGACAAGAGCGATAGCGTGCTGACCAACGCGCTCAGCGCGCTGGCACAGCGCATGGAAGACCTGACTGTGACAATGGCGGTCAACAAGAGCTGAGGCAGGATCTCTCCTGTCCAGCCCAACAGGCTCTCATCCGCGTGCCGAGCATTCGGCAGCATAAAAATGCTCGCCTGCCGCCGACAAGAGTTTCATATTGTCTTGCAGTCACAATTTTTGCGCTAAGATGCAACGATGCCCGGGCGGGGCAGCTCGATGGCGGCATGGGTTGCCGCTTGTCGTTCCTCGCTGCCGACGGGTTCCGTTTACAGGGGAGATGTATCATGAGCCTTCGTATCAACGACATTGCGCCGGATTTTACCGCCGAGACCACGCAAGGGACGATCAAATTCCATGACTGGATCGGGGACGGATGGGCGATCCTGTTCAGTCATCCCAAGAATTTCACGCCGGTCTGCACGACCGAGCTTGGCACGATGGCGGGGCTCGAAGGCGAATTCAAGAAGCGCAACGTCAAGATCATCGGCATTTCGGTCGATCCGGTCGAAAGCCACGGCAAGTGGCAGGACGACATCAAGACGGCGACCGGCCATTCGGTGAACTACCCGCTGATCGGCGACAAGGACCTCAAGGTCGCCAAGCTCTACGACATGCTGCCGGGCGGTGCCGGCGAGACGTCGGAAGGCCGCACACCGGCCGACAATGCCACGGTGCGCTCGGTCTATGTCATCGGACCGGACAAGAAGATCAAGCTGGTGCTGACCTACCCGATGACCACGGGCCGCAACTTCGATGAGATCCTGCGTGCGGTCGATTCCATGCAGCTGACCGCCAAGCATCAGGTGGCGACGCCGGCAAACTGGAAGCAGGGCGAGGACGTCATCATCACCGCTGCCGTCTCCAACGAGGACGCGATCAACCGCTTCGGCGCTTATGAGACCATCCTGCCGTATCTGCGGAAGACCAAGCAGCCCTCTGCCTGACCGCTCCTCGGAACAGTTTTTGGCTTTCCTGTCGCCGCGAGCGAAATGATACTTGACTGGCTCACCCGAGCGGACAACCATGCTCCTCTCGGGTGTCGTCAGAGAAAATCATTCCTGACGACCGAGAGTTGGGGAAGCCAGAATTGGACGTAGCTTTGGCCAGGCCGCAGGTCAGCGGCTTCTACGACAAGCCGACCGGGGCCATCCAGTATGTCGTCGCCGACCAGGCGACGAAACGCTGCGCCATCATCGATCCGATCCTCGATTTCGACGAGAAATCCGGTGCTACGGCAACGACGAATGCCGATATCCTGCTCGACTTCGTCAGCGAGCAGGGGCTGAGCGTCGAATGGATCCTCGACACCCATCCGCACGCCGATCATTTCTCGGCGGCGCACTATCTGAGGGAGAAGACCGGAGCGCCGACAGCGATCGGCGACAGGGTCGTCGACGTCCAGAATTTGTGGAAGGCGATCTACAACTGGCCGGATTTTCCCGCCGACGGTTCGCAGTGGGACAGGCTGTTTGGTGAAGGCGAAACCTTCACGGTCGGCACGCTTCCGGTCAAGGTGCTGTTCTCGCCCGGCCATACGCTGGCGTCGATCACCTATGTG
>NZ_RZRP01001491.1:0-678 GCF_003997795.1 Mesorhizobium sp. M7A.F.Ca.US.005.03.2.1
TCCTTGAGCCTATGGCATCCCGGTTTCGGGATGCCATAGGCTCAAGGAAGGGCCGATGACGCAACGACCCACCTTCAGCAGCGATCGCGGCCTCGCCGGGCGGCTGGCTTTGAGCAGGCTGGCCACGCGGGTCTCGATGGTGGTCGAGCGCGGCTGGCCGTTGCTGCTTCCCCTCGTCATCGTTGCCAGCCTGTTCCTCAGCATCTCCTGGCTCGGGCTATTCTCCCGGCTGCCGGATATGGCGCGCATCGGCCTGGTCGCTGCCTTTGCCGTAGCAGCACTGGCCGCGCTTTATCCCCTGCGTTTCTTCCGCCTGCCGGGCGCCGGCGAAATCGACCGCCGCATCGAGGCAGCCAATCAACTGTTGCACAGCCCGGTGCTGGTGCAGACCGACCGGCCAAGCGGCCGGGAAAGCAGCTTCTCGCAGGCGCTATGGCGCGAACACCAGAAGCGCATGGCCGGAAAGCTCGACAACCTCGGCGCCGACCTGCCGCGCACGCGCGTGCCGGAGCGCGACCCTTGGGCCCTGCGCGCGGTAGCGGCCCTTTTGCTCGTTACCGCCTTCGCCTTCTCCTTCGGGCCGACGGGCGGCAGGATCAGCGACGGGTTCAATGCCCATGGCGCGCGCGATATCGTGCCGCCGCGCATCGACGCCTGGGTGACGCCGCCGTCCTACAC
>NZ_RZRP01001492.1:0-678 GCF_003997795.1 Mesorhizobium sp. M7A.F.Ca.US.005.03.2.1
AAGGTCGAGGAGATCGAGACCAAGAACATCGTCATCGCCACCGGCTCGGATGTCGCCGGCATTCCCGGCGTCAAGGTCGACATCGACGAGAAGGTGATCGTGTCGTCGACCGGCGCGCTGTCGCTGGATAAGGTTCCCGGCCATCTGGTGGTGGTCGGCGGCGGTGTCATCGGGCTCGAGCTCGGCTCGGTGTGGGCGCGGCTCGGCGCCAAGGTCACCGTGGTCGAATTCCTCGACACCATCCTGGGCGGCATGGACGGCGAGGTCTCCAAGCAATTCCAGCGGTTGCTGGGCAAACAGGGCTTCGAGTTCAAGCTCGGCGCCAAGGTCACCGGCGTGGCCAAGGCCAAGAAGGGTGCGACCGTCACCTTCGAGCCGGTCAAGGGCGGCGCCGCCGAGACCATCGAGGCCGATGCCGTGCTGATCGCCACCGGCCGCCGCGCCTATGCCGACAGCCTCGGGCTCGGGGAAGCCGGCGTCGAGGTCGACGAGCGCGGCCGGGTCAAGACCGATGGCCATCTCAAGACCAATATCCCGGGCATCTATGCCATCGGCGATGTCATCGCCGGGCCGATGCTGGCGCACAAGGCCGAGGACGAGGGCGTGGCGGTAGCGGAAACCATTGCCGGCCAGGCCGGCCACGTGAACTATGACGTCATTCCGAGCGTCGTCTACACC
>NZ_RZRP01001493.1:0-675 GCF_003997795.1 Mesorhizobium sp. M7A.F.Ca.US.005.03.2.1
GTCTACAAGGCGGCAACCTCGGCCCTCGACCAGTTGGTGGGCCTCGCCATCAGCGATCCACGCTCGCCCTTCCACGCGCTGCAGGCCAACACGCTGGTCGTCGCCAATGGCCGTATCGCTTCGCCGCGCGGCGACGGCCCCGATGTCTCCGTCGCCGAACTGCTCAAGAGCGTCGGCCGCGACCACATCGAAGCCACCGGCGACACCATGCCGGCCAATTCGACGCCAGAGGATCGCTACAAGAACTACACCACCATCGCCATGTCGGTGCCGCACACCGAGGGCGACTATTCCCGCCACTCCTGGTGCGCGCATTTCATCGAGGTGCGCGTCGACGAGGACTTTGGCACGGTGCGTGTATCGCGCGTGGTGTCGGCGCTGGATTCGGGCCGGCTCTACAACCCGAAACTTGCCGAAAGCCAATGGAAGGGCGGCATCATCATGGGCATCGGCCAGGCGCTGCTCGAAGAAGGCATCGTCGACCGCCGCCACGGCCGCATCGTCAACAACAACCTCGCCGACTACCTCGTGCCGACCAATGCCGACATCCCCGACATCGAGGTGATCTCGGTCGGCATCCCCGACCTGCATTCCTCGGTGCTCGGCGGCAAGGGCGTTGGCGAACTGGCCATTGTCGTCGTGGCGCCGGCGATTGCCAACGCGGTGCTCCATGCT
>NZ_RZRP01001494.1:0-666 GCF_003997795.1 Mesorhizobium sp. M7A.F.Ca.US.005.03.2.1
CTCATTACACCTTCAAGATGGCGGTGCATGTTGCCCGGGCGATTGTGGACAGCCGTTCAAAAAATAGGCACGATGCCTTCCGTACAGCATGACCCGTTCGCGCTTGGCATGGCAACGTCTTTCAAGCGGGCGGTCCCGGCGCCAGACGCCGGTGGCATGTGTCTTGCTTCTTGAATCTTTGGTGTCGAGCCTGGCGCGTGGCGCGCCGGAGCAAACAGAGGGTGGTGTCGATGTACGGAAAACAGAAGATCTCGGTGGCGGTTGTGGCCCTGCTTGCAGCCAGCACGCTGGGTGCGGCTGCGAATGAGAAAGTCACCTTCGGCACCAACTGGTTGGCCGAGCCGGAACATGGCGGATATTACCAGTCCGTGGCGGACGGCACCTACGCCGCCTGCGGCCTCGACGTCACCATCATGCAGGGCGGTCCGCAAGTCAGCGGCCGGCCGATGCTGCTGGCCGGCAAGATCGATTTCTACATGGGCGGCAATCTGCTGTCGGCCTTCGATGCGGTCCAGCAAGGCATACCGATGCGCGTGGTGGCGGCGGATTTCCAGAAGGACCCGCAGGTCATCATGTCCCACCCCGGCGAGGGGCTCGACAAATGGGAGGACCTGAAGAACGCCGACCAGTACATATTGGGCGACGAGGGCGTGCAGACCTTCTTCC
>NZ_RZRP01001495.1:0-664 GCF_003997795.1 Mesorhizobium sp. M7A.F.Ca.US.005.03.2.1
GTTCAGTTGTAGCTTTGATCCCACGCTGACATCCCGGCCGGCAAAGCGGCGACATTGAGGAGTTCTCACCATGAAGATTTCATCCGGATTTCGTTCCATCGCGGTTGCCGCCATCGCCACCGCAAGCATCGGCTTTGCCAGCGCCGCGCATGCCGACAGCGGCACCATCCGCTTCGCCGTCTACAAGGCGGCCTTCTTCGTCGGTGGCTCCGGAGGCGAAGGAACGCTGACCTTCCATGGCCGCCGCTATCCCATCTCGGTCGGCGGCGTCTCGGGCGGTCTCGCCTTCGGCGTTTCCAAGACCTATTTCCGAGGTACCGTGCGCCACATCAAACGTGCGCGGGATGTGACCGGGGTCTACGGTGCGGCGGGCGGTGGCGGCGCGCTTGGCAAGGGGGCTCAGGTGATCGTCATGACCAATGACAAGGGCGCCCAGCTCGAATTGACGGGCAGGCAGGTCGGCCTGCAGGTCAACGCCGACCTCAGCGGCATGAGCATCTCGCTGAGGTAGCCGTTAGCTCCTCAGGCCCGGCGCTTCCTGCCCCGTCCGCTCGACATATTCCGTATAGCCGCCGCCATAGGTGTGGATGCCTTCGGGCGTCAGCTCCAGCACGCGGTTGGAGAGCGCCGCCAGAAAATGCCGGTCGTGCGAGACGAACAGCAT
>NZ_RZRP01001496.1:0-661 GCF_003997795.1 Mesorhizobium sp. M7A.F.Ca.US.005.03.2.1
GCGTACAATGCCCGTGGAGGCCGACAGGCGCATGGCTACCCACGTCCGTTAAACCGGCCAAAGTAGCCATTCAATCGCAAGGTTGAAAATGACCGCGTGCGGCGCGACGGCGACCTCCCGAGCGGTCGCCTGCAACGTCGGCTTTCGGAATAGGCAAAGCTGGCCTCTAGGTCCGGCTTCAGGCGCAAAGCTGACGCCAAAGCCGGCGCTTGGAAATGTCGATTAGACTAGCTAAGGGGAAAATCGAACAGCACGGTATTTCCGCAGCGCATCAAGTAAGTCCAATCTCATCCGAGCTCATGGACCGCTACGCCCGGCACTACAGTCTTGGCGATCTCGCACAGGTGCTGGTGATGTGTCAGGTAGATTACCTGTCCTGCACTTGCCATCTCCCCAAACAACCTGAAAACCTCCTCCGACCGGACATGGTCGAAGGTCTCCATGATGTCGTCGGCGATGAATGGTACTGCGGGTCGAAACTGTGCGAACTCGTAATACCCGGCAAGCCTGAGCGCCAGGTAGAGCTGAAAACGTGCCCCTTTTGACAGCGCGTCGGCGACCTTGGATTGCCCGTCGCGCTGCAACGCGATGAGCACTTCCCCACCCTTCACGGGCTGGGTTGTCAGGCCAGAGTACTGGCCGCGCGTCATGAGAGCGAATG
>NZ_RZRP01001497.1:0-654 GCF_003997795.1 Mesorhizobium sp. M7A.F.Ca.US.005.03.2.1
CGGCGCGGCGGAAGCGCCGGGTTCGTCGGATGGCTGGGCCGTGCCGCCGACGACGCCGTGTTGTGCGATCTCGTTGCGAGCGGCGTTGAAACCGCGTTCGCGCCGCGCCACCCGCACGCGCGCCCGGTGCGCTCGCGGATCACCGTCGGTTCGGATGGGGAGCGGTTCATCGCGTATGACGACGAAGCGATGCTGGGCACCGCGCCGGACTTTCCGGACGAGGTTCTCAGCCGCGCGACTGTCCTGATCGTCGACAGTTACGGGATCGAGTCGCTGGATGTCGTGGCTCGGGCTCGCGATCTCGGCCTTGCGATCCTCGGCGATGTCGAATGGAGCCACGGCCCGGCCACCGAGAGACTGATCGGGCTCTGCGACCATCTCATTCTTCCGCTCGGTTTCGCGCGGACCGCCACCGGCCGCCAGGCTCCGGCCGAGATACTCGACGCATTGTGGTTGCCGTCGCGGTCCGCCGTGGTTCTGACGGATGGCGGCAGAGGCGTCTTCTATCGCGGACGCGACGAGACAGGGCTCTGGCACCTGCCTCCGCACCGGGTTGCCGTCGTCGACTCGACCGGCGCCGGTGACTGCTTTCATGGCGCCTATGCCCTTGCCTTGACGCGCGGGGCCGACACCGCAGGCCGGGTCGCATTCGCG
>NZ_RZRP01001498.1:0-652 GCF_003997795.1 Mesorhizobium sp. M7A.F.Ca.US.005.03.2.1
GCAGCTGCTGTCGGGGCGCGATGCTTCGGAAGTGCCGTCGGCCCTGATCGGCCTGCCTGCGCCGCAAACCAGCCTGCCGGCGCTGGAGGGCTCAAACCTGCCGGGGCTCGATTCGAAAACCTTCGCCGGCAAGGTCACATTGGTCAACGTCTTCGCGTCGTGGTGCGCGCCATGCCGCGAAGAGCACCCGGTGCTTCTGGCGTTGTCGCAGGATAAGCGTTTCACCATGGCAGCGCTGAACTACAAGGACCGGCCCGAAAACGCACGCCGGTTCCTCGGCGATCTCGGCAATCCGTTCCAGGCGATAGGGGTCGACGAAGCGGGCCGCGCGGCGATCGACTGGGGCGTCTACGGCGTGCCGGAAACTTTCGTCATCGGCAAGGACGGCAAGATCGCCTACAAACATGTCGGCCCGCTGACGCCCGAGACGGTGCAGGCGTTGCTGTTGCCGCAGATCGACAAGGCACTGGCGGCGCGTTGATATTCAGGTGATGCCGGCCTGCAAACAGCGGCTTCCTGCGCGTCCGGTGCTCGCGTACCAAAAGTACGCTCCGCTCCGGTTCTCGGAAACCACCGTTTTCGACTCGGCCTGACCTGAATCTCAACGCACCTTGGCGGCGCGTCTTATCGGGCTTGAGATCAGCCGTAGATC
>NZ_RZRP01001499.1:0-650 GCF_003997795.1 Mesorhizobium sp. M7A.F.Ca.US.005.03.2.1
CTCTATGGCTGCCCGACCACGGTCAACAATGTCGAATCGATCGCGGTTGCGCCGACCATCCTGCGCCGCGGTGCGGCCTGGTTCTCGTCCTTCGGCCGGCCCAACAATGTCGGCACCAAGCTGTTTTGCATCTCCGGCCATGTCAACAATCCGTGCACGGTCGAAGAGGCGATGTCGATCCCGTTCCGCGAACTGATCGAGACGCATTGCGGCGGCATTCGCGGCGGCTGGGACAATCTTTTGGCGGTCATACCGGGCGGCGCTTCGGTGCCGCTGGTGCCGGCCGAGCAGATCATCGACGCGCCGATGGATTTCGACGCGCTGCGCGACCTCAAATCCGGCCTTGGAACCGCGGCTGTCATCGTCATGGACAAGTCGACCGATGTCGTGAAGGCGATCGCGCGGCTTTCCTACTTCTACAAGCACGAGAGCTGCGGCCAGTGCACGCCATGCCGCGAAGGCACCGGCTGGATGTGGCGGGTGATGGAACGGCTGGTGCGCGGCGAGGCGCAGAAGCGCGAGATCGATATGCTGCTCGACGTCACCAAGCAGATCGAAGGCCATACGATCTGCGCGCTGGGCGACGCGGCGGCATGGCCGATCCAGGGCCTGATGCGGCATTTCCGCGGCGAAGTGGAGCGGCGCATCGA
>NZ_RZRP01001500.1:0-649 GCF_003997795.1 Mesorhizobium sp. M7A.F.Ca.US.005.03.2.1
CCGCTGGGCGGCGTCCTTCAGCCCCATGGCACGGATAGAGGCCGCGGATGGGCCGATGAAAATAAGCCCCGCCGCTGTCACCTGGTCGACGAAATCGGGATTTTCCGACAGGAAGCCGTAGCCGGGATGAATGGCTTGCGCACCCGTTGCCAGGGCCGCCGCGATGATCTTGTCGCCGCGCAGATAGCTTTCGCCGACGGGCGAGGCGCCGATATGCACCGCCTCGTCGGCCATCTCGACATGCAGGGATTTTGCGTCGGCATCCGAATAGATGGCGACGGTACGCACGCCCAGCTTCCGAGCCGTACGGATGACACGGCAAGCGATCTCGCCGCGGTTGGCGATCAGGATCTTGGCGAACATGGAGCCTCCGCATGTAAGGTTCGAAGTCCATGGGAAGCATGGCGCTTGAACACCCCCCTCTGACCGGCAGGACAGAGGGGGGTGCTGTCCCGCGAGCCTTTTAAGCCCTCGGAGTAAACCTCTCCCTTACCAGGGAAGTGCTCTACCTTGCGGTCGGCTGTACCTACTTCGAGGCCGCGATCTCGCAACTGCCGCCGGTCGTGACTTTGTAGTGGCCGCGGGTGGACTGACAGGATTTCATCGCCAACTCTTCGGCCGTCTTTTGAGATGGTGCGTTGAGGTGGCC
>NZ_RZRP01000149.1:0-9728 GCF_003997795.1 Mesorhizobium sp. M7A.F.Ca.US.005.03.2.1
CGGCGATCGTGCTCGGCACGCTGGCCTGGGCGGTCTGGGAAACCGGCTTCGACTGGTGGGAACTCGGGCCTCGCGGCGGCGTCATCGTGCTTCTCGCTTTGTGGCTACTGACGCCGTGGGCGAGACGGGGTCTTGTCGGCCCTGACGCACGCGCGCCGCTGATCCTTGCCGTGCTGGCATCACTGGCCGTCGCCGGTTATTCGATGACTTCGGATCCGAAGGACATTGCCGGCGAACTCGGCACCGACAAGGTGGTCGCCAACGCCAATCTCGGCAATGACGTGCCGGCCGGCGAGTGGCACTATTACGGCCGCACGCAGTTCGGCCAGCGCTATTCGCCGCTCGACCAGATCACACCGGACAATGTCGCCAAGCTGCAGCCTGCCTGGACCTACCAGACCGGCGACGTGAAGGGACCGGACGATGTCGGCGAGACCACCTATCAGGTGACGCCGCTGAAGATCGGCGACACGCTCTACATCTGCACGCCGCATAATTTCGCCATCGCCATCGATGCCGCGAGCGGCAAGGAGAAATGGCGCTTCGATCCCAAGGTCAAGCTTGACAAGGACCGCCAGCACCAGACCTGCCGCGGTGTGGCCTATTACGCCGATGCCGCCGGCGCCGCCGGCCAGCCCTGTGCGACCCGCGTCTACCTGCCGACCTCGGATGCGCGGCTGATCGCGCTCGACGCCGCCAACGGGCAGATCTGCCCGGCTTTCGCCGAGGGCGGCACGCTGAACCTTCTGACCAACATGCCCTATCCGAAGTCGGGCTATTATTACTCGACCTCGGCACCGCTGATCTCAGGCGGCAAGATCATTGTCGGCGGCGCGGTCAACGACAATTATTCGACGCAGGAGCCGTCCGGCGTCATCCGCGCCTACGACGCTGCCACCGGCGCGCTGGTGTGGAACTGGGATTCCGGCAATCCGGACCAGACGACGCCGCTGCCGGCCGGCCAGACCTATACCGCCAACTCGCCCAACATGTGGTCGACGCCGAGCGCCGACGAGAAGCTCGGCCTGCTCTACGTGCCGCTCGGCAACCAGACGCCGGATCAGCTCGGCGCCGGGCGCAGTGCCAATGTCGAGAAGTTCTCGTCGTCGATCACCGCGCTCGACCTCAACACCGGACAGGTGCGATGGGTGCGGCAGACCGTGCACCACGATCTCTGGGACATGGACGTACCGGCGCAGCCGAGCCTGATCGACATCACCAAACCCGACGGCACGGTGGTGCCGGCGCTGGTCGGACCGACCAAGCAGGGCGATCTGTATGTGCTCGACCGCCGCACCGGTGAGCCGGTCATCGCGGTCAACGAAGTGCCGGCGCCCGGCGGCGCGATCGAAGGCGACCACACATCGCCGACGCAGCCGGTCTCCGATCTCACCTTCATGCCGAAGCCGCTGACCGGCGCCGACATGTGGGGCCTCACCATGTTCGACCAGTTGGCCTGCCGGATCGAATTCCAGGGCCTGCGCTATGAGCGTCGCTATACGCCGCCTTCCGTCCAGGGCTCGCTGATCTACCCCGGCAATTTCGGCACCTTCAACTGGGGTGGCGTCGCCGTCGACCCGGTCCGGCAGGTGCTGTTCGGCATGCCGACCTATCTGGCGTTCAAGTCGCAGTTGATCCCGCGCGATCAGGTGCCGCCGCCGGACGAAGGGCGGGGCAGCGAACAGGGGCTGAACCGCAACGAGGGCGCGCCCTATGCGGTGGTGATGGGACCGTTCCTGTCGCCGCTCGGCATTCCTTGCCAGGCGCCGCCCTGGGGCTATGTCGCCGGTGCCGATCTCAGGACCGGCAAGATCGCCTACAAGCACCGCAACGGCACCGTCTACGACATGACGCCGCTGCCGCTGCCGCTGAAGGTCGGCGTGCCCGGCATCGGCGGGCCGATGATCACCGCCGGTGGCGTCGCCTTCCTGGGGGCCGCAGTCGACGACTACCTGCGCGCCTACGACCTGACATCGGGCAAGCAGCTGTGGCAGGCGCGGCTGCCGGCCGGCGGGCAATCGACGCCGATGACCTATACGGTCGCCGACGGCCGCCAGTTCGTGGTCATCGTCGCCGGCGGCCACGGTTCGGTCGGCACCAAGCCTGGTGACTATGTGATGGCCTACGCGCTGCCGAAGTAGGGGCGACAGGGTAACGCGATCTTTCAGAGGTCGCGCCGCCCCTCATCTGTGCCGGTATCTTTTCCCCGCATAGTGACGGGGAAAAGTGCCCGACTGGGCGATGAGGGGCGGGAAATCTTCCGATCGGCCCGTTGTCGATCAGCCAATCCCCAAATGACCCTTCAGGCTGGGCACCGAGCCGAGCACCTTGTTGGTCAGGTCGGGGCCGGCGGCGGCTTCGGCCTGCTGGATCAGCGTCGCGCCGGCCTTCTGGATCTGCGCCATGTCGAGCCCGGATGCCTTGAGCGCGGCGATGCCGTTGATCAGCGCGCCGGCCTTCTCGCCGAGAACGCCGCCAAGCGCGCCCTGCAACGACGACAGAAAACCGCCACCGCCGGCCGGAGCGGCGGCCATGACGTCATATTGATGGGCGAGGTCGTCGGCGCCGGGGATCCTGGCGAAGAACGCCGAGGCGCTGGTGCCTTCCGCCTCGTGTTCGAGCACCGAGAAAATGGTGCCGACGACTTTCTCCGTCGTCGCCTGGTCGAGGCCCGCCTTCTGCGAAACGGTGTTGACGATGTCCTGGACGTTCATGGCGTCACCTCAACCCTGGGTTTTCGTGTTGCGGTTCCGCTCAGTGCGGACCCTGATCAACGATAGTCTGCCTGCATTCACAACTATCGAGCGTAGGGCCAAAGCGGCGGCCCCCGCAAGGACGACCGCGCTGGCGAGGATCGGGGAAGGCATGGTCATGGTCTCGCTTCCTTCTGGGTCTGAGGCACGCGGTCAAGATACCGTCGATAGCCACCTTCCTTCACGATTGTGGCAGCGCCAGCAGGATTTATCGCCAATGACTAAAAAGTGATGACACGGCCGCGCATGGGCACCGGCTTTGCTGCCCGGACGTGGCCGGCGGCATACGCCTGAGGCGATCGACGGCAGCGATGAGTGCTCGACTGGATCATGCCGGCTTGGTCCCTATGTAGCTGGGAATTGAAGCCCGAAGCAGAGGAGCCCATCCATGACGAGACCCGACGCCAAGCCCACCATCACCCAGGCGATGATCGACGCCTATGACGAGTACACGCATCTGACGCTCGATCGCCGCCGGTTCATGGAGCAGTTGACCCGGCTTGCCGGATCAGGTGCGGCGGCGGCAGCGATCGCGCCGCTTCTGGCGGCCAATTCGGCGCAAGCAGCAATCGTCGCCGACAACGATCCGCGCGTGAAGGGCGAGGACATCAGCTACCCCGGCGGCAGCGGCGAGATGAAGGGCTATCTGGTCAAGCCGGCGAACCAGGCGGGCAAGCTCGGTACCGTCATCGTCGTGCATGAGAACAGGGGGCTCAACCCGCATATCCGCGATGTGGCGCGGCGCGTGGCGCTGGAAGGCTTCGTGGCGCTGGCGCCGGATTTTCTGTCGCCGCTCGGCGGCACGCCGACCGACGAAGACAAGGCGCGCGACATGTTCGGCAAGCTCGATCCGGCGCAGACCATCGCTGACGGTGTTGCGACCGTCGCTTTCCTCAAGAGCGACAAGGACGGCAACGGCAAGGTCGGCGCTATCGGCTTCTGCTGGGGCGGTGGCACGGTCAACATGCTGGCCGTCAACGCGCCCGATCTCAGTGCCGGCGTTGCCTATTACGGCATGCAGCCGAAGGCCGCCGATATATCCAAGATCAAGGCGGCCTTGCTGCTGCACTATGGCGGACTCGACGAGCGCATCAATGCCGGCATCGACGCCTTCAAGAAGGAACTCGACGCGGCGCATGTCGACTACACGGTCTATGTTTATGAAGGCGCCAACCACGCCTTCAACAACGACACGTCGGCGGCGCGCTACGACAAGAAGGCGGCTGACCTCGCCTGGGGCAGAACGATCGCCTTCCTTCGGGAAAAACTGAAATGACTTCAGCTGTCATGCCGCCGGCGCCCAGGCGGTTTCGAAGGCCGGCGACAGGGTGAAGCCGGCCGGCCGCGCCGAAACGGGGGGCGGGCGGCGCACGCCTTCCTGCAGGTACCGCAACGCCGACGTCAGCCCGTTCATCGTGTAAGGCTTGGCTATGACGCCGATCGCGCCGGCGAAATGATCGGGGATGCGCTTCGGATTGGCGGTCATGAACACCACCGTCGAACTCTTCCTTTCGCCTATGTACTTGGCCACGTCGATGCCGGACGGCCCGTCACTCAGATGGATGTCGACGAAGGCGATATCGGCTTCGGTCGCATCCGCCATGGCCATGGCTTCCGCCGAAGAGGTCGCCCAGCCGACGACGCTGTGGCCGGCGTCCTCGACAAGGCTCTCCAGCTCCATTGCCAGCAGCGCTTCGTCCTCGATGATCAGGACCTTGAGCGGCTCAATCATGACACATTCCCTTTTTCCTGAGGTTCGTTCGGGATCGAGATAACGACCTTCGTGCCGGGGCCGGTGTCGCGCCATTCGATCTCGGCATGCAACTGGCGGGCGAGCGATTTGATCAGCCGCATGCCGAACGAGGCATCGCCGTTGGCGTCGGCCATGCCGACGCCGTCGTCCGACACCTCGATATTCAAGTGGCCGTCGGGCTGGCTCATTTTGATGCCCAGGCGGCCGGCCGACATTCCGTCGGGCTTGGACTTGAAGGCATGCTTCAGAGCATTGGTGACGAGTTCGTTGACCATCAGAGCGACGGGCGTTGCCTTTTCCGCGGAAATGACGATCGGTTCCAGGTCGAGAGCCGGACTGATCTCAGAGCGCCCCGACGCCGTCAGCAGGTCTGTCACCAGATCCTTGGCGAAATCCGCCACATCGAACTTGCTGACGTCCTTCGACTGATAAAGCCGCCGATGCACCGTGCTCAGGGCTTCGATGCGCTCCAGCATGGTGGTCAACGAACGCCTGATCGCTTCGTCCCGTATGGTCCGCCGCTGCATAATGATGAGGGAAGAGATCATCGGCGATGGCAAGGGCGGCGAGATTGCGCGTGCTCCTGAGGCCGATCGCCGCGACGCCGATGATGCCGACGAATTCGATCGCCGCCACCAGCGAGATCGGCAGTCGGTCGAGCGCCAGGTAGAACGAACAGTTCATCACCGCCAGACAGGCGCCGAAGGCCAGCAACAGCAGCCGCGTCGTGCGATCGGCGCGTGCGAAGCTTCGCCATGGACGGGTCAGGGGTGCGAAGATGAGTGCTGCCGTGGCGATGCGCAGCCACGCCATGCCGAGCACGCCGACATGCGGGAAAAGCAGCACGGCGAAGGCCGGCCCGAGATAGTGGAAGACGGCGCTGACGCCGAACCAGACATGCGGCGGCAGTTTTTCCGTTAGCTTGCCCAGGGTGAAGTTGCCCGGGGCAGGGGTCGCCGCGAGAGCTTGCGTTTGATCATCCATCGGATCAGTATCGCAGGCAGATTTGCCTATTTATATAGATGATGATTAGCTATTTCGGCTATCTTTCTCCCGGAATAAAGGAGTTTTCCATGAAGCGCCTTCGAACTGAAAGCGCCGATCTCGATGCCGCCGACATGAAGATCCTGCGCCTGCTGGAAAAGGACGCGCGCACCAGCACGGCGGAGCTGGCACGCTCGGTGGGCCTGTCGGCACCGAGTGTGGCTGAGCGCATCAAGCGGCTGCAGGAAAGCGGCGTCATCGAGGCCTATTCGGTCAGGATCAACCCGACGGCACTCGGCCTGCCGCTGTCGGCATGGCTGCGCATCCGGCCAGTGCCGGGGCAGTTGGCCGTCGTGGCCGAGATCATCCGCGAACTGCCGGAGATCGTGCAATGCGACCGCGTAACCGGAGAGGATTGTTTCATCGCGCTGGCGCATGTCGGGTCGGTGGTCGACCTCGAGCGGGTGATCGACCGCATCATTCCCTACGCGATGACCAACACGGCTATCATCCAGTCCTCGCCGGTGGTGGCGCGTTCGGCCCTGGCGGCGTTGAGGCGCCAGGCTTGACCTGCGGGGATTGTTCCGTTCGAGGACCTTATGCGTGGCCGCGCTTCATGCGCGCCTGTTTCAGGATGGCGCGCCAGCGGATCATGTCGAACGGAATCGGCTCGTTGTTGTTGGCGATGTGGAAGATCTCATTGTTGACGTTCTTGAGCGAGCGCCAGAAATCGTAGTCGGTGATGCGCGGATCGGCAGCCAACCTGTCCACCTCGACCTTGATGTCGGTTTTCATGCACTTTCCTCGAACCGGCGCCGCGCCGCCCGTGTCGCTACCTCGATGCAGATCGTTTTCGACCGGCCCGCTGAGTCGCGCAACGGCTCAAATGGCTTGTTCCCGTTAAAACCTTGGTAAGGTTAACGAGGGCGCCGCATCGCTTCAAGCGCCGCCGCCGGTCGACGGCAAGGTTCTGCGATTTTAGATCGCCGGTGTGGCTTTGAAGCCGGAAACGAGACGTGTCGGCATCGCCCTATTTGCGTTTGATGCCGATCGAGCGGCCGGCCCGTTCCGGCATCGGCAGGGCCGAATGGGCGGCGCGTATGTCTTCGACCCTGGCCAGCACATCGGCGGGGAAGGGCGCCACCTTCGGCCCGGACATGTCGACATGCAGCGACAGCGATTCGGAAGTCGCGGCCAGCCAGCCGTCGACATGGCGGATTTCCTGATAGGCCCGCAGCCGCTTATCGTCATGGTCGATGAGCTGGAAAGAGACCGTGACCTTGTGCTCGAGATGCAGTTCCTGCACGTAGCAGACATGGACTTCGGCGGTGTAGATGGTGAGGCGGCGATCCCTAGCATAGTTCGGTCCCATGCCCATTGCCTCGAAGGCGTCGTCCGAGCAGCGGTCGAACAGCACGTTGTAATAGGCCATGTTGAGATGGCCGTTGTAGTCGATCCAGTCCTTCTCGATGTCCATGGGTTTCGAGACGAAGGGAGTGGGGATGGGCATCGAAACTTCCTTGTTCTGGTGCTGGACAGAGCGTGGCTCCGGAGACTCTATTTGTTCTGACGCAATTTCGGACGGAAAACCGCTTCACACTTTTCCTGGAATTGCTTTACGCATCCATAGACGCATAACAAGCATGGACGCTGGTCCATTCGCGGAGGAATTCATGGCTCTGAGCGACCTCAACCCGGTCGAACGCAACGAGGAAGGCATCGCCGCGGTGCTCGGCATCCTCAAGCAGCAGCTCGGCGAGCGATTCCAGACCGGCCAGGCGATCCGCTCGCAGCATGCACATACCACCACCTACATTCCGACGCAGGCACCGGATGGCGTTGCGTTCCCCGAGACGACGGCCGAGGTGCAGGAGATCGTGCGCGCCTGTGCGGCGCACCGCGTGCCGGTGATCGCCTTCGGCGTCGGCTCCTCGCTGGAGGGTCACACCAACGCACCGGGCGGCGGCATATCGGTCGACACATCGCGCATGAACCGTATCCTGGCGGTCAATCCGCAGGATCTCGACTGCACGGTCGAACCCGGCGTCACCCGTGAGGATTTGAACCGGCATCTGCGCGACACCGGCCTGTTCTTTCCGATCGATCCCGGCGCCAATGCCTCGCTGGGCGGCATGGCCGCAACGCGGGCCTCCGGCACCAACGCGGTGCGCTACGGAACGATGCGCGAGAACGTGCTGTCGCTGACCGCCGTCATGGCCGACGGCGAAATGGTGACGACCGGCAAGCGGGCGAAAAAGAGCTCGGCCGGCTATGATCTGACGCGGCTGCTGGTCGGCTCGGAAGGCACGCTCGGCATCATCACGTCGCTGACCTTGAAGCTGCAGGGCATCCCGCAGGCGATCTCCGGCGGCGTCTGCCCGTTTCCGAGCGTCGAGGCGGCCTGCAACGCGGTTATCGCGACGATCCAGATGGGCATTCCGGTGGCGCGCATCGAACTGGTCAACGCGCTGCAGATGCGGGCGATGAAGAACTATTCGAAGCTCGATTATCCCGAAAGCCCGTGCCTGTTCGTCGAGTTTCATGGTAGCGATGCCGGCGTTGCCGAACAGGCCGAAACCTTCGGCATGATCGCGGAGGAAAATGGCGGCGGGCCGTTCCTGTGGACCAGCGTCGCCGAGGAGCGCACCAAACTGTGGAAGGCGAGGCACGACGCCTACTGGTCGTCGCTGACCCTGCGGCCCGGCGCCAAGGGGCTGTCGACCGATGTCTGCGTGCCGATCTCGCGCTTTGCCGAATGCGTCATGGAAACCGAGGCCGATATCGCCGAGATGGGCCTGATCGCGCCGATCGTCGGCCATGCCGGCGACGGCAATTTCCACGTGCTGGTGCTGATGGATGTGAACGATCCCAAGGAGATCGCGCTGTCGGAAAAGTTCGTCGCGCGGCTCAACATGCGAGCCATCGCCATGGACGGCACCTGCACCGGCGAGCACGGCATCGGCCAGGGCAAGATCGGCTTCCTGCGCCACGAGCTCGGCCACGGCGTCGACATCATGCGCACCATCAAGCAGGCGCTCGATCCGCTTGATATCATGAACCCGGGCAAGATCTTGCCGGGAAACTAACCGATTTTCCGACGCAAGGTTCGTAGGCGGCCAGTCTTGACCGCGCCACCATTCGGGCCGAGGCTTGGCCGGTAGCAGGGCCTGAAGCCAACAGGCGTGCCAGCGGAGGAGGATGCCATGGCGATTTCACGCAAGGAAGAAGCGCGCGCGCTGAGTGCCGACGAACACGATCTGGTGGAGAAGTCTCACCATCCGGCGGTGCAGGAGCTCTCCGACGCCGATCTTGCCGGCCTGGTCAAGCTGTTGCGGGAGCGGCGCGACAAGGCGCAGACCGAAGCACACCGCCGCCGGCGTGAGATCCGGGGCAAGGGCGCGGCGAAGGGCGCTACGCCTTCGAAGGCTGATGGCGGGTCGCAGCTCAAGCTTGCGGTGCTGGCCATGGCCATGCGGCGCCTGAATGGCGAGGCCGAGCGGCGCCGGCAACTGGCCGCCAGCGTTTCGCTGATCGAGAATGCGCGCAAGGCATTGGTGATGAAGCAAGGGGCGGCATCGGACGGCCCCGCCTTCAACTCGCGCACCGCGCGCAGGGGTATGCGGCCGGTGGCGAACCAGAGGGCGCCGGATCTGGTCCGGCCAATGGAACTCGGCCGGCAGCGCAGGGCGGCCAAGGTGGCACAGGCAAAGCGCGACGCACGCTGAATTCGCGGTGATCGCGGGCTGAAATCGTTGAGGACGCCTGCCTACCGTGCGGCAGGCTTCGCCTGTCCGCCCTCGACAAGCGTCTGCAGCATGGGGCGGGTTGGCGCGAAGAATGTCGTGCCGGTGTGCGGTGTGGAGAAATCGAGCAGGCGGTCGTAGGCGCCCGGCGGCTCGCCGATATACATGCGCTGCAGCATTTTTTCGGTGACCCAAAGATATCTGGAATAGCCGATGAAGTAGGTGCCGAACTCGTTCTGCCCCGGCCTGCCGAACGGCATGTTGTCGCGCAAAATATCGTACTCGTTGCCGGCGGCATCCTCGATGGTGGCCAGCGACTTGTGCGATTTGCGCGGCGCATCGTCATCGTCGATTTCGATGTTGTCGATCTTGGTGCGGCCGATGATCGCTTCCTGCTCGGGCGTCGGAATGCGCGCCCAGGCCTGCATGTCGTGGAGATATTTCTGGACGACGACATAGCTGCCGCCGGCGAAGTCGGCGTCTTCATCGCCGATG
>NZ_RZRP01000014.1:0-24087 GCF_003997795.1 Mesorhizobium sp. M7A.F.Ca.US.005.03.2.1
ACGCAGCGGTGTGAGACGGGCATTCTTGTGGATGTTCATTCGGACCCTCCGATGGATGCTGAAGCGTGGTAACTCCAGTCTCCTCGGTCCGGTCCGAATGGACAACCTCTCGAAAGCTCACACCTAGTGCCGGCAGTGGCACCGCTGTTGTCCGTCGACAGGTCCCGCGCTTGCTCGGTGCGACCAACAACCTTAAGCGCTAGGGCGTAACCTGACCCTGCAAGATCTCCTCACCGACTATAAGGTGCGCCTCACGATCTGAGACGATGGGACAGGATGGCTAAGGAGGTGCGCCGTCTTGCATGCCCCGCCAGCGAGGCGAACCCTCTCGGCTACGCGCGCCACCAGCGACGCTCCATATCGTCAGGCCTGCGTCTCATGCTCAGATGAGCCGGTATTTGGCTCTCTCATCAGCAAACCGAGAGAGCCCATGCCAAGACGGAAGCAAGCAAGACGAACGAGCGTCAGAGATATCCTGCGCCTGACCCATAAACAGGGCAGTCCGGTGGGCCAAGGTGGCAGAGCAACTGAGGTTCGGCAAGACTTCGGCTTCCACCTATCTGCGGGCGCTGGAGACGGGCTGTCGTGCAGGCCCTGCATGCGGCTTTGAGGACGATGCGATGTTGAAACACCGTCTGTTGCGCCGAATCGGCCGTCGGCCAAACGTTGGGTCGTCATCAGGTTCTCGACAGCTTCCCGGTGTCAAATCCAAACCGTGGTCGGCGATCCCCACCAGGGTGGGAAGGCAGCGCTGATATAGCCGAACGTCGATCAAGTCACGATCAACGATTGCCTCATGTCACATGCCCTGCGGGACTGAAAAACGGAGAAGAACATGTGCGATGCAAAACTGAAGACCGTGCTTTCGCTTTTTTCGCCGGTGGCCAGCAAATTAGATGCTCTCTCGTCCAACGGACCAGCGACGGATGCAAACTGCGTTAAGCTAAATACGAACGAGAACCCGTTTCCGTTGCCGAAGAGCGTAATGCAAAGTGCAATTGCTGCGATCGAACACCAGTATCTTTATCCGGAAGACGACAATCTCAGCTTAAGGGCAGCTGCCTCCGATGCTTACGGATTTTCCAAAGATCAGGTGATTGCCGGCAACGGTTCGTCGGAGCTGCTCGGACTCATCTACAGAGCTTTCCTCGCCCCAGGAGATAGAGTGGCAATGCTGTCGCCCGGATTTTCGTTCAACCGTAAACTTGCCATGTTGCAGGGTGCCGAGTTTCTCGAAATCGCATCGAGCGAAGCTCATCCCCTGCCGATAGAAAAACTGCTGTCCGGCCCCGCAAAAGACGCGAAGTTCATTCTGTTGGCTAATCCGAACAATCCGACCGGAACATTCGTGCCGGTGGCCGAAATCGAACGCCTTGTGGAGCAAGCAGATCGCTTGGTCGTCTTGGATGAGGCCTACGTTGACTTCGCACCCGACAATGCCCTGCGCCTCGTCAATAGACATCCGAATCTTTTGATCTTGAGGACTTTTTCAAAGAGCTATGCTGCCGCTGGCGTGCGAGTCGGCTTCGGTTTCGGTCACCCAGAAATCATTGGCAGGCTGCGCAACATCCAGAATGTCTTCAACATGAACGTGATCGGGCAGGCGGTCGGGAAAAGCATTCTTGCGCATCGCCACGCCTACGAAGAGAACCACAGGCACATCAAGCATGAACGACAGCGAGTGACCCTGGCGCTGTTGCAACTTGGCTTTTCCGTAACACCCTCCCACGCAAACTTTTTGCTGGCCCGTGTGCCGGCGGGACAGGAGGGCTCATGCTGGCAAGCCGCGTTGAAAGAGCAGGCGATCCTCATCGCCAGCTTTCCTGACGTAGATTTGAAGAACTGTATTCGCGTCAGCATTGGCACCACAGAGCAGATGGACAAATTCCTTGCTGCCGCCGAACGCGTCTGTATGAACTTTAAGAAGGATCGCGGTGCTCACAAGCATGAAGTCGATTCACATTAAGCATCAAGTAATGATATGTCGTGAGCTATGATGATTAGCGAATAAATATAGGTAATTTGGAGAACAATTAATTGAAGAAAATTTCCGCTTCGGGCCTGACCTTCGGCATCTTCGATCATCTGGACGAAAACGGCGATGACATCGCACAACAATATGCAGATCGGCTGAGCCTAGCAGAAGCGTGCGATGGCTATGGCTTTTATGCGTATCATCTCGCCGAGCACCACTGTACGCCGCATGGCAGAGGTCCATCACCGAATTTGTTCTTAGCGAGCGTCGCCCAGCGAACCCGCAGTCTTCGTGTTGGTCCCATGGTAATGCTACTTGCGCTCTATCATCCGCTGCGTGCCTTCGAGGAGATCTGCATGCTTGATCAGTTGAGCGGCGGCAGGCTTGAACTCGGCATAGGGCGCGGCTCTGCTCCCACTGAATTGGGATACTTCGGGGTTGCTGTAGAAGCAGCACCAGAACAGTATGCGGAGGCCAGTGAGATTCTCATCAATGCGATGAAAGGCGGGACGCTTTCTTATCAGGGCCGCCACTTTGAGTTGAAAGATGTTCCGCTGACGTTGAGACCTCACCAATATCCCCGTCCGCCGACATGGATCGCCACCAATCGACCCGAGCCGGCTAGCTGGGCCGCTGCGAATGGGGCAAACATCGCCTGCGTCGGACCTTCCACTTCTGTTCGCAGCGTTACCGACGCGTTCCGCGCCGCCCGAATTCACGATGCTGACATTGGCCAGCAAGCGCCATTTCTTGGATTGCTCCGAATGGTGGTGATAGGGCGTTCTGAAACAGATGCGTATTTGCTCGCAGCACCTGCCTATGAACGATGGCTCAATAGCTTCAAATTTCTATACGAACTAAATGCCATTTCCACTCCACCAAACTTGCCTTTGAACTTCGATGCAGCAATTGAAAGTGAATTGTGCGTCGTGGGAACGGCAGATTCTGTCCGAAAAGCTCTCCTTGATCAGCTGGAAGAGGCAGGTGCTAATTATCTTCTGTGTCAACTGGCATTTGGGGATTTGCCGCTGGATGCCTCACTATACACCGCATCGGCCATTGGATCCGAAATCATGGCTCGAGTTGCCGCATCGTGAATCCGTCGTGTGATTGGAGGAGCAGCGGCAGCGCTGCTCCTCATTGCGAAACGGTTGTGGGGGCCGGACTCCTGTGTCAGGTGTAAACCATTGGAGCACGTCCTATCTGATCCAGGTCATATCCTGCGGCTTTGAAGTAGTTGGCACATTCGGCTGGGGTGAAGAGGTCGACGACCGCGCCGAGGCGTCCTGACCTTGCCCCTCTGATCTAATCCGGTTTGAAGTTCGTTCTGGCCCATCCAGAGGACCAGGACATGAAACGCAGCCGCTTCTCTGAAGAGCAGATCATCGGAATTTTGAAGAAACACGAGGCCGGGGTATCGGTTGGCGATCTGTGCCGCAAGCACGGGGTCAGCGACGCCTCGATCTACAATTGGAAGGCCCGCTTCGGCGGGATGGATGTCACCGAGGCTCGGCGACCTGAAGGCGCTGGAGGACGAGAACACGCGCCTGAAGCGGCTTTTGGCCGACGCCATGCTCGACAATGCCGCGTTGAAGGACCTTGTGGGAAAGAAATGGTGACGCCCGCCGCCAAGCGGAAAGCTGTCGCTCGCCTGAAGGAAGGCTTCGGGATGAGCGAACGGCGGGCGTGTAAAGCCATCGGCTGTTGCCGCATGACGGTTCGCTACCAGACCAGCAGGCCGGACGACCGCGAGGTTCGCGAGCGGATGAAGGCCGATCGCGCAGGAGCGTCGCCGGTTCGGCTACCGGCGTCTTCTCGTGATGCTGAGGCGGGAGGGCCTGGTCGTGAACCACAAGAAGCTGTTCCGGCTCTATCGGGAGGAGAAGCTCGCCGTCGCCGCCGTGGCGGCCGCAAGCGGGCGATCGGGACCAGGGCGCCGATGCTGGTGCCGCTGAGGCCCGACGAGCGCTGGTCGCTCGACTTCGTATCGGACCAGCTCACCGACGGGCGCCGCTTCCGCATCCTGGCCGTCGTCGACGACTGCACGAGAGAGTGCCTCGCACTCATCGTTGATACGTCTCTCTCGGGCATGCGGGTTGCCCGCGAATTGGACGGCTCATCACCGAGCGGGGCCGGCCCAGGATGATCGTCAGCGACAATGGCAGCGAGTTCACCTCGAACGCCATCCTCTCCTGGGCGGATCAGAACCGCGTCGAATGGCATTACATTGCGCCCGGCAAGCCGATGCAGAATGGCTTCATCGAGAGCTTCAACGGCCGACTGCGCGATGAACTGCTCAACGAGACGCTGTTCACCTCGCTGGCTCAGGCGCGCGTAGCCATCGCCCTGTGGCACGCCGACTACAACACCGCGCGGCCGCACTCCCCCCTGGCAGACCCCGGCCAAGTTCGCCAGCACCTTCAATCCGCGACGGTCGCTCGCGCTGCGCTATGCCAAAGGCTCCGCGCCAGCGCCCGTCGCTTCACCCGCCCAGCAGGGCACAACCCACGCCGGAAACGAACTCAAAACTGCTGGGGCAACGTCAGTCCCATAGAGCCTTGATGGTTATCTCGGCCTTTGCTCGCAGCAGCGCCTTAGGTTGGGCGAAGGCGTTCTCAATCGGATTGAAGTCGGGACTGTAGGGCGGCAGTTAGAGCAGGCTCGCCTGCGGCCTCAATCGCGCCGCGCAGGGTTCTCCAGGCGGATGTCGCCAATGTCAAATTTGCTGGCATCCATGTCGCCCTCGCCAACCGCACAAGCGAAGGCCAGAAAGCCAACATGTGTTCTGCGGCTTAATTAAGAGTCAGCCGATGTCGGCCGAACATCACCTTGTCTCGAAGTCGACGATCGGACAGCAGGTTGCGAAAGTTGGCGCGATGCGAAACAAACTGCTGAAGCGCTCAACTTTTATTGATCACGCGTGTTGGACGCGACGCACTCCCGTTCCAATCGGGCTGAGCGCAAATTCTCCCGGTTCACAAAACTGAGTCGCTGGAGTAGTGGGGGCGCAGAGAAATCTCCGGTCGCAGCCTTACCCGGTCAAAACAAGGATACCAATGATGAAGACTCTCGCCGTCTGCTCTGGCGGATTGGACTCCGTTTCCCTTGCTCACATGGTGGCAGCGGAGCACGAACTCACCGGCCTTCTATCTTTCGACTATGGCCAACGGCACAGGAAGGAATTGGGCTTCGCCGCTCTTTGCGCGCAGCGACTGAAGGTCCCGCACCAGATCATCGACATCGGCGAAATTGGCCGTGGCCTTTCCGGCTCAGCGCTGACTAGCAGTATCGACGTGCCGGACGGCCACTACGCCGAAGACACGATGAAGATTACGGTGGTGCCGAACCGCAATGCCATCATGTTGGCAATCGCCTTCGGTCTCGCCGCCGCCCACAGCGCCGAAGCGGTGGCGGCGGCCGTGCATGGTGGGGACCATTTCATCTATCCCGATTGCCGTCCGGCCTTCATTGAAGCTTTCCAGACAATGCAAGACCGCGCGCTCGACGGCTATGCGCAGATACGCCTCTATGCACCGTATGTGAATCTCGGAAAAGCTGACATTGTTGCGGATGGCGCAAGATACGGCACCCCGTTTGCTGAGACCTGGTCCTGTTACAAGGGCGGCGTGCGTCACTGCGGACGATGCGGGACCTGCGTCGAGCGGCGCGAAGCGTTCCATCTCGCCGGGCACGCTGATCCCACCGACTACGAGGACGCCGATTTCTGGCTTGAGGCGCTGCGCAGGAGGCGCGCGTAATGTTCCACATCAGCAAGGAATTCCACTTCTCGGCCTCGCATCAGCTCACCTCCTTGCCTCCCAACCATCAATGCGCGCGCCTGCACGGGCATAACTATGTCGTCGTAGTGGAGCTGTCGGCCAAGGAACTGGACGCCCACGGCTTCGTGCGCGACTATCACGATCTGGCGCCGCTCAAACGCTACATTGACGAGAGCTTCGACCATCGGCACCTCAACGACGTGCTGGGACATGAGAAGGTCACGGCGGAATGCCTGGCCAGACATTTCTATGAATGGTGCAAGGCACGTCTGCCGCAGACCGCGGCCGTGCGCGTTAGCGAAACACCGAAAACTTGGGCGGAATACCGTCCGTGACCGACATGCATCCCGCAATCCGTGTGAGCGAGATATTCGGGCCGACTATCCAGGGCGAGGGCGTGCTCATCGGCTTGCCGACGGTGTTCATCAGAACCGGCGGATGTGATTATCGCTGTTCATGGTGCGACAGCCTTCACGCGGTGGACAATCAGTATCGCCATGAATGGCTACCGATGCCGATCGATGCCGTGTGGCAAACCGTCCATGCGCTTTCCGGCGGCAGGCCGGTTATGGTCTCCTTGTCAGGCGGCAACCCGGCCATTCAGCCGTTCGGTCCCCTCATAGAACGAGGCCATCGCGAGGGCTATCGTTTTGCACTGGAAACGCAGGGTTCCGTGGTGAGGGAGTGGTTTGCGGATCTTGACGTGCTGACCCTTAGCCCAAAGCCGCCGTCCAGCGAGATGACGACCCGTTGGGCTGCGTTTGATGCATGCCTCGAAGCGGCGCAAGAGAAGCCGCAAATCGTGCTCAAGCTCGTCGTTTTCGACGAGAGTGACTATGCCTACGCCAAAGAAGTCGCGGCGAGATATCCGCACCTTCCGATCTATCTGCAACCCGGCAATCACACGCCGCCGCTCCCTGGCAGTGAAGACGCCTCTGTCGACTTGGACGGAATAATGATGCGAATGGAATGGCTTGTCGAAAGGGTGACTAGCGACAGGTGGTTCGAAGCCCGCGTGTTGCCGCAGCTGCACGTTCTGCTTTGGGGTAACAAGAGGGCGGTCTAGTCTGTGGCTTGCGTCGCACCGGAAGGCCGGGCTCCAACGGCTTGGCAGGCTCTCTTCGCGTGCCGAGTACAGCCGAGCTTTGTTCGCGTCAGCGGTCTCGCGATTGTGCGGCTGGAAACCGCCCGGACACCCCGCTGCCGGCGTGTGTCACCTTGACTCCGATGAGCTGTCGTCACGCAAAGTTGAAATCCGCAAGAACTGGCCTTCTCGCCCCACCTGCTCCGTCGCAAGCACGTCATCCCCTCATCCTTGTCCAGCTCTTATCGATGTATCTCATTGTCCGGCCTGACGCACGACTGTCAGCATGGGAATGCATCCATTGCGCAAATGCCTTCCATAAAGAAGATCGATTTCCTCATTGGCCCAACGTGAAATATAGCAACGTTTTCGTGGCGTGGGTCGGCTGCGTCGGGAGTAGCGATGAAAACGTATTGGGGTCGCCTGCGTCTCCTTGGGCAGCGAGTGTAAAGTATAGCGATGCGGCCTCCGGCGCGAACGGCAGCCGCGCAGTGATCACCTTCGCCTGTGCCTTTGCGGCGGGGGTCAAGCGCTGGTCTGCTAAAATTTTTTATCGTTTAGCTGGTTGAAACTGCCCCCGTTGCGGGCTGCAGAAGCCGGCCAGCCGAGAAACGGCAGCCGCACTTATGAAAGCACGCCAAGGCGTGCGGGCATCTATCAGTTGCAAAGGACAATACTGGCCGCGCCGATTGGCCATCACGCGTCCATTAGGGCAGCCACCAACATCAGTTCGCAAGAGGAGCAAAAGTAATATGTATCGTCGTCACCTGATCAAAGGGTTGGTTGCGCTCGGCGCATGCCGGATTTGCGTTCAAGCCGCCCAAGCGACCAGTGCCCATTGGGGGTACACCGGTCCGGTCGGACCGGAGCACTGGGCTGATCTGGATAAGGAAAATTTCGTATGCTCTGCCGGCACGCAGCAATCGCCGATCAATATCAACAGCGCGGTCAAGGCGGATATCCCGCATATCGCCATCGGCTGGCACAAGGGCGGCGGCAATATGGTGAACAACGGCCACACCATTCAAATCAATATGCCACAAGGCAGCACGCTGACCCGCGGCGATCGTGTCTACGAACTGGTACAGTTCCATTTCCATGCGCCAAGCGAACATCACGTGGCGGGCAAGAGCTTCCCGATGGAGGTGCATTTCGTTCACAAGGACACGCAAAGTGGTACTCTGGGCGTGCTGGGCGTCTTTTTAACGCCCGGCGCGACAAATGCCAGCTTTGCTGCCCTTGCTGCGGCCTTTCCCGAACTGCCGAATGGGGAGGTGACGATCGACGAGGTGAATCCCAACTGGCTTCTGCCAGCCTCGCTTGGCTATTGGACTTATGAGGGCTCACTGACGACGCCGCCGTGCACCGAAAACGTCGAGTGGATGGTGGCGATGGAACCGGTTGACGTTGATCCGGCAGACATCCAGCGATTTGCCTCACTCTACCCGTCGAACGCGCGCCCTATTCATTCACCCAATCGACGCTTCATCCTGCGCCAGAGTTGAGCGCCGCCCCAGCGGTTCCGCACGGTCCAACATTCTTGGCACAAGTTGGCGCGAAGCCTCCTCTTCCGGTCTGGCGGTCTGACGGCGCTCCCCAAGCTGGCTAGTCTAAATGATAGGGATTCGGTGCCGACACCACTCGTCCCAAATACGTCGCGGCGAGGTTTGTCTGCAACCCGGCAATCACACGCCGCCCCGCCGTGGTAATGAAGACGTCTCTGTCGAGTCCGACGGAATATGATGCGCATGGAACCGCTGGTAGAAAAGGTGACCAGCGACAGGTGGTTCGAAGCCCGCGTCTTGCCGCAGCTGCACGTTCTACTCTGGGGTAACAAGAGGGTAGTGTATACCTTCTCCTAGCTTCGCCGCCAACTACTCGGTTTTCCGAATTGCTCTCTATATTCTTGAAGACGATGCGTTCGTTAAAGACATGTGCTGCGCACCTGGTGTAAAAGCTGCTCTCATCATGCAGAGGTCAAGCCAGTCGGGCTCATCCGAGGCTATGGCCGTGAGCACTGTTCAGTTCGGCAGAGAGGGCGCTTTTGTACACACTTTGCGATCGTGGCGGCCCCGTGGGCAGATCTGCAAGCTGCCGCGACACTAACCTCTCGAAGCCCGCCCGCCCGCCTTTCGTGCAGCTTCCTCTGAACAAAACCACCGCTCGCCCTTCAATAGGTTGATGCGTGTCTCCCAGTAAGATTCCTGTCCAAGAACGTGATAATCTTCTTGCCAGTGTTGTAGCTGATGTTGCCCTTGATGCCGCAGCCTACCGCGGCGGGACCAAACTCAATGGCAAGCAGGCCGGCTAGGATCGTGCAGCCAGTCGCGAGCCTCGCCCACAACGGGGTCTCACGCGCATGAGGGCGCCGACCATGGGTTCGGCGGTTCATACGCGTATAACACGTATCTTTCTGAAAAAATCAATGCTCTCGGCTAAGCTACTGAATTATTTGGCTTCCATATAGCGCGTCGGCGGAACCAACTTGTAGACGGGCTATGAAAGGTTAAGCGCGGATGTCTATCGGCCGCCGGCGTTCCCGCTCTGTAAGCCTGCCTGAACTACCCGCGCCGCGGTCAAGCCCCAGGCTCCTGCTCATCCAGCGACCGCCCGATCAATGGCAGGCTGGAAAGACAAGAGCCGATGTCTTCCGATGGTCTCGCCATCAGCTTTGGGCTAACTTCCCCATTCTCCCGCTTCGAGCTCGACACACGGCGGTTTGGATGGCGCACGACAATCTGTGTCGGCTTTGTCGTGTCCGTGACAGACGCCTGAAAGGCCCGTTCGCGCGTTTTGCCGCCGTCTAAGCGGCTGGAATTTAATGACAAAGTTTCTTCTGGGATCGGCCGATCACGCTGGTACGCTTTTTGCGATGCTTGGTGTGAGGCGGCACGAGCTGCCTATCGGCACTTGTGTCGCGGGCAGTCGCGATAATTAGAACGAAGGAAGGAAAGCTATTATGTCAGGTCTGCGTCAGATCGCCTTTTACGGAAAAGGCGGCATCGGCAAGTCCACCACGTCCCAAAATACGCTCGCTGCCCTTGTCGACCTCGGGCAGAGAATCCTCATCGTAGGATGCGACCCCAAAGCCGATTCCACACGCTTGATCCTGAATTCGAAAGCTCAGGATACCGTCCTGGATCTCGCCGCACAGGAAGGCTCGGTGGAAGACCTCGAACTCCAGGACGTGCTCAAGGTGGGCTACAGAGGCATCAAGTGCGTGGAGTCCGGCGGCCCCGAGCCGGGTGTCGGTTGCGCCGGCCGCGGCGTCATCACCTCGATCAATTTCCTCGAGGAGAATGGCGCTTATGACGATGTCGATTATGTCTCCTATGACGTCCTCGGCGACGTGGTATGCGGCGGCTTCGCCATGCCGATCCGCGAAGGCAAGGCCCAGGAGATCTATATCGTCATGTCCGGCGAGATGATGGCGCTCTATGCCGCCAACAACATCGCCAAGGGCATCCTCAAATATGCCCATTCGGGCGGTGTGCGGCTGGGCGGGCTGATCTGCAATGAACGTCAAACCGACCGCGAACTCGATCTGGCCGAAGCACTGGCTGGCCGATTGAATTCCAAGCTCATCCACTTCGTGCCCCGCGACAACATCGTCCAACATGCCGAACTCAGGAAGATGTCGGTGATCCAGTACGCGCCGGACTCAAAGCAGGCAGGGGAATACCGCGCTCTGGCCGAGAAGATCCACGCCAATTCGGGCCAGGGTACGATCCCGACGCCGATCACCATGGAGGAGCTGGAGGAGATGCTGCTCGACTTCGGCATCATGAAGACCGACGAGCAGATGCTTGCCGAGCTTCACTCCAAGGAAGCGGCGAAGGCGGCGGCCCAGTAGTGACATTAGCGCTGCCATGAATCGGCGCGCCTTGCAGAGAACGGCGCCTATTCTTTGAGGCGTCACCCAACCTTGAAAGGGGGACTCATGAGCCGGGAATACGAGAATGACGGTGCTCTTCATGCGAAGCTTATCGAAGAGGTGCTGTCGCATTATCCCGACAAGGCGGCGAAGCGCCGCAAGAAGCACCTCAACGTCGCAAAGAGCGGCAACGAGGCTGGCGGGGAAAGCGAGGTCCTTTCCGAATGCGACGTCAAATCGAACATCAAGTCCATTCCCGGGGTGATGACGATTCGCGGCTGTGCATATGCTGGTTCGAAAGGCGTGGTGTGGGGGCCAGTCAAGGATATGGTCCATATCTCGCACGGCCCGGTCGGCTGCGGCCAATATTCTTGGTCGCAGCGCCGCAACTACTACGTCGGTACAACGGGCGTCGACACGTTCGGGACAATGCAGTTCACCTCCGATTTCCAGGAGAAGGACATCGTCTTCGGCGGCGACAAGAAGCTGGAACAGATCATTGACGAGATTGAAGTCTTGTTTCCGCTCAACAACGGCATCACCGTGCAGTCCGAATGCCCTATCGGCCTGATTGGCGATGACACCGAGGCCGTTTCTCGCAAAAAGACCAAGGAGTATGACAAGACGATCGTGCCGGTACGCTGCGAGGGCTTCCGCGGCGTCTCGCAGTCGCTTGGCCACCACATCGCCAATGATGCAATCCGGGATTGGGTCTTCGACAAAAAGGATGTCAAGTTCGAGGCCGGCCCCTACGACGTCAACGTCATCGGCGACTACAATATCGGCGGCGATGCCTGGGCCTCGCGCATACTGCTTGAGGAGATAGGGCTGCGCGTGGTTGGCAACTGGTCGGGTGACGCCACACTCGCAGAGATCGAGCGCGCCCCGAAGGCTAAGCTCAATCTTATCCACTGCTACCGGTCGATGAATTACATCTGTCGGCATATGGAGGAAAAGTATGGCGTCGCCTGGATGGAGTACAATTTCTTCGGTCCCTCCCAGATCGAAGCCTCTCTGCGCAACATAGCCAAGCATTTTGGGCCGGAAATCGAGGAGAAGACCGAAAAGGTCATTGCCAAGTACAGGCCGCTTGTTGATGCGGTCATCGCCAAGTACCTGTCGCGCCTGGAAGGAAATACCGTGATGCTCTATGTCGGCGGCCTGCGCCCCCGCCACGTCGTCACGGCCTACGAGGACCTCGGCATGGTCATCGTGGGCACCGGCTATGAATTCGCCCACAGCGACGACTATCAGCGCACCGGCCACTACGTGAAGAACGGCACGCTGATCTACGATGACGTGACCGGCTATGAGTTGGAGAAATTCATCGAAGGGATTCGCCCAAATCTGGTCGGCTCGGGAATCAAAGAAAAATACCCGGTGCAGAAGATGGGCATACCGTTCCGCCAGATGCATTCCTGGGATTATTCAGGCCCGTATCACGGCTACGACGGCTTTGCCATTTTCGCACGTGATGTGGATCTCGCCATTAACAACCCGGTCTGGGACCTATTCCACGCGCCTTGGAAAAGAAGCCGGGGCGATGAGCGGGCGATGGCTGCCGAATAAACATTTGCTTCAGCCCCAGTCTCCCACTGAGACGGTGAACTCCCGCGGCCTCTGATCCGCCGGAGCCTGGAACGTCTTGACGTCCTGAGCTGCCGTCCCGCGCAGCCAGATGCAAAAGAGGTAATCATCATGCCGCAGTCGGCTGAAAAAATTCTCGATCACGCTCCCCTGTTCCGCGAGCCGGAATACAGAAAGATGCTCGCTGAGAAGAAGCTAAACTTCGAATGTCCGCACCCCGATGAAATCGTTTCCGATCAGCGCGATTTCACCCAGACGTGGGAATACCGCGAAAAGAACCTCGCCCGCAAAGCGCTTGTCGTGAACCCGGCCAAGGCCTGCCAGCCGCTGGGTGCGGTATTCGCTGCCGCCGGCTTCGAGCGAACCATGTCCTTCGTCCACGGCAGCCAAGGTTGCGTCGCCTATTACCGCTCGCACCTGTCGCGCCATTTCAAGGAGCCTGCCGCGGCGGTCTCCTCCTCAATGACCGAGGATGCGGCGGTGTTTGGCGGCCTGAAGAACATGGTCGACGGGCTCGCCAACACCTACCAGCTCTACGACCCCAAGATGATTGCCGTGTCGACGACCTGTATGGCAGAGGTCATTGGCGACGACCTGCACAGCTTCATCCAGAACGCCAAGGACGAAGATTCAGTCCCGCGCGACTTCGACGTGCCCTTTGCCCACACCCCGGCCTTCGTTGGCAGTCATGTCGACGGCTATGACAACATGGTCAAAGGCATTTTGGAGCACTTCTGGAAAGGTCAGGAGCGTACGCAAATCGAAGGAACCATCAACATCATTCCGGGCTTCGACGGCTTCTGCGTCGGCAACAACCGGGAGCTCAAGCGCCTGCTCGATGTAATGGGCGTGTCCTATACATTGATCCAGGATGCCTCTGACCAGTTCGATACGCCTTCGGACGGTGAATACCGCATGTATGACGGGGGCACGAAGATCAACGAGGTGAAGAAGGCCCTCAACGCCGAGGCAACGCTTTCGCTGCAGCATCACAACACCCGAAAGACACTGGGCTATTGCGAGGAGGTCGGGCAGGCGACGGCCTCGTTCCACTATCCGCTCGGCGTTCAGGCGACGGACGAATTCCTGATGGAGGTCGCGGCGATTTCCGGCAAGGAGATTCCCGAGGCAATTCGCCTCGAGCGCGGCCGACTGGTAGACGCCATGGCGGACAGCCAATCCTGGCTGCATGGTAAGAAATACGCCATCTACGGTGATCCCGACTTCGTTCACGCAATGGCCCGCTTTGTCATGGAGACCGGCGGCGAGCCAACCCATTGCCTCGCCACCAATGGCACCTCGGCATGGGAAGCCGATTTGAAGAAGCTGCTAGCATCCTCGCCTTTCGGCAAGGCTGCCCAGGTTTGGGCGGGCAAGGACCTGTGGGCGCTGCGCTCGCTGCTCTTTACCGAGCCGGTGGACCTTTTGATCGGCAATTCCTACGGCAAGTACCTGGAGCGCGACACCGGAACGCCGCTGATCCGGCTGATGTTTCCGATCTTCGATCGGCACCATCATCACCGCTTTGCGCTCTTTGGCTACCAGGGCGCGTTGCGCGTGCTGACGACGATCCTCGACAAGATCTTCGACAAACTCGATCGCGAGACGAGCGAGACGGGTGTGACGGATTATTCCTATGACCTCACGCGCTAAGAGCCGTGGCCGGCTTTTCGCCGAGGCCATTCCTTGCCCAATGGACTGGGGAGGCTGAGCGATGTCCTCCCTCAGCGCCAAAATCAAGGACGCCTTCGATGAGCCCGCCTGCGATAAGAACCGTGGCAAAGATGCCAAGGCGCGCAAGGAGGGCTGCTCGAAGTCGCTGACACCAGGGGCGGCAGCCGGCGGCTGCGCCTTTGACGGAGCCAAGATCGTCCTGCAGCCGATCACCGACGTTGCGCATCTGGTCCATGCGCCGCTCGCCTGCGAGGGCAATTCTTGGGACAACCGTGGTGCGGTTTCGTCAGGGCCGACCTTGTGGCGGACAAGCTTCACGACCGACCTCACCGAACTCGACCTGGTGATGGGGCAGGGCGAGCGGAAACTCTTCAAGGCGATCCGCGAGATCAAGCACACATACGCGCCGCCGGCGATCTTCGTCTACTCAACTTGCGTAACGGCGCTGATCGGTGACGACATCGAGGCCGTGTGCAAACGCGCCACGGAAAAGTTCGGTTTGGCCGTGGTGCCGATCAATGCGCCTGGCCTGGCAGGCTCCAAGAACCTCGGCAACAAGCTCGCCGCCGAGGCGTTGCTCGATCATGTCATCGGCACGGTCGAACCCGACGACCCCGGGCCCTACGACATCAACATCCTTGGCGAATTCAACCTCTCGGGCGAATTCTGGCTTGTAAAGCCGCTCCTCGATCGGCTCGGCATCCGGGTGCGCGCCTGCATTCCCGGCGATGCGCGTTACCGCGACATTGCTTCCGCGCACCGCGCCCGGGCGGCAATGATCGTGTGCTCGACCGCGCTGATCAGTCTTGCCCGCAAGATGGAGGAGCGCTGGGACATCCCGTTCTTCGAGGGCTCCTTCTATGGCATCTCCGACACATCGCAAGCTCTTCGCAACCTTGTCAGGCTGCTGGTGAGGAAGGGCGCCGATCCGGAGATCCTCGAGCGCACGGAGACGCTGATCGCGCAGCAGGAGGCGATCGCGTGGAAGAAACTCGAATCCTACCGGCAAAGGCTCCAAGGCAAGCGCGTGCTGCTCAACACAGGCGGTGTGAAGTCCTGGTCGGTTGTCCGTGCGCTGATGGAGATCGGAATCGAGATCGTCGGCACCTCGGTCAAGAAATCTACGGTGCAGGACAAGGAGCGCATCAAACAAGTTCTCAAGCACGACAAGCATATGTTCGAATACATGGCTGCGCGCGAGCTGTACGCCATGCTCTCTGAACACAGGGCCGATATCATGCTGTCGGGCGGTCGCACGCAATTCATTGCGCTCAAGGCCAAGACGCCCTGGCTCGATATCAACCAGGAGCGCCAGCACCCTTATGCCGGCTATGCCGGCATGGTGGAACTCGTACGCCAGATCGACCTCGCCATTCACAATCCGGTCTGGTCTCAGGTGCGCCAGCCGGCCCCGTGGGATTGCCAGCCTGATCTAAAAGACGAACTGCCATGCACGAAGAAGGAGTCCGGGCACCTGTTCGATGAATTCGCCGGCGCGACGGCACACGAGTTCAGCGAGTGTTGAGGCGACCGATGGCCCGCATCCTTCCCCAGACCAAATCCGCGGCGGTGAACCCGCTGAAGTCGTCGCAGCCGCTGGGTGCCGCCTTTGCCTTTCTTGGGGTCGACGGCGCGATGCCGCTGTTCCACGGCAGCCAGGGATGCACAAGCTTCGCGCTCGTGCTCTTCGTACGGCACTTCAAAGAAACGATTCCATTGCAGACAACAGCGATGGATGAGGTGGCGACCATCCTCGGCGCTGCCGACCATCTTGAAGAAGCCATCCTCAACCTCAAGAACCGCACGAAGCCAAAGCTGATCGGGGTGTGCACGACCGCGCTGGTGGAGACGCGTGGCGAAGATTGCGCGAGTGATATTGCGAACATCAAGCTGAAGCACACGCAAGAGCTTGCGGGTACGGAGGTCGTGCTGGCCAACACGCCGGATTTTGACGGCGCGATCGAAGAGGGCTGGGCCAAGGCAGTCACCGCAATGATCAAAGGGATTACAGGCTCGGGCGAACGTGCGCGGCAGCCGAAGAAGATCGCGATCCTGCCCGGATGCAACCTCACTGTCGCCGACATCGAGCATATGCGTGACATGGTTGAAAGCTTTGGGCTCAAGCCGGTTATTCTGCCCGACATTTCAGGCTCGCTCGACGGTACGGTTCCTGACCGCTGGGTAGCGACCACATACGGCGGCACCAGCGTCGAAGACATTCGCGAGTTGGGCACGGCCATGCAATGCATCGCCATCGGTGAGCACATGCGCCGCCCGGCGAAAGCGCTGCACGGGTTGACCGGCGTGCCTTACGTGTTGTTCCAGTCACTGACTGGGCTGCAGGACACGGACCGCTTCGTGTCGCTGCTGTCTGCGATTTCGGGCGCGGCGGTACCGGCCCGCGTGCGCCGGCGCCGGGCGCAATTGCAGGACGCGATGCTCGACGGACATTTCCATTTCGGCGGCAAGAAAATTGCCATCGCTGCCGAACCAGACCAGCTGTTCCAACTTGCGACCTTCTTTGCTGGCCTCGGCTCCGAGATAGCCGCGGCCGTCACAACGACCGACAGGTCTAAAATTCTCGAGAAAGTCCCGGCGGTTTCGGTTCAGATCGGCGATCTCGGCGATCTGGAAAGTCTTGCCGTCGGTGCTGACCTGCTTGTCACGCATTCGCACGGGCGCCAAGCATCGGAGCGGCTCCGAATTCCGCTCATGCGCATCGGGTTCCCGGTCTTCGATCGACTAGGCAGCCAGCACAAGCTCGCAATTCTCTATCAGGGCACCCGCGACATGATCTTCGAGGTCGCCAGCATCTTCCAGGCCAACCAACACGCGCCCACTCCTGAGGCGCTTGATCCACTCCGTAATCGAGAAATATCACGATGAACGCTGTTCGCCGCCTCTCGCTGGTCAGTAGTGAGGTTTTCGCCCCGATGCCTGAACGACGTAAGGGCGCATTGCGCGTTGCGATCGCCACTCAGGACATGCAGGACCTCAACGCCCATTTCGGGTCGGCCAGGCGCTTTGCTGTCTACGACGTGACGCGCGAGGAATGGAATCTCGTAGAAGCCGTGGCCTTCGATGACGTGTCCGATGAAAGCGGGGAGCATCGGGCCGAGCGCGATGATCGCATCACGCCAAAGGTGGATGCGCTCAAGGGCTGTCAGATCCTGTTTTGTCTGGCAATTGGCGGCCCTTCGGCAGCCAAGCTTGTCGCGGCAAAAATCCACCCGATCAAAGTGGCGGAGCCCCAATCGATCCCACAGGTGCTCTTGCGCACGCAGATGATGCTCAGGACGTGTCCTCCGCCTTGGCTGCGCAAGGTGCTGGCGCGAGCGGGCATTGCCGAAAAGAAACCGTCCTTCGAGGACGAGGACTGAAAAGAGGAGGACGCCAATGCCTGACCCCGCAATCCCCCCAGCTGTCGCCGAAGACGAGGCGGCTCTTTGCACCCCGTTCGTCAAATGCCTCGTGCGGCTGATCCGTTCTCAGGATTCCTATGGCTCGTGGGAACGCAAAGCGGACGCTGAGCTGCTGGGCGACTTCATCATTACCAAGGAACAGCGCCGAGGGATCCCAATCATCGGAGATCCCGATCCCGACGTGCTGTGGAGGCTCGACAAGTACTACGCCGCCATCGGGCTTGCGATCGAGGAGCGCTGCGGCCTTATGGCATCGCCGATGATCCAGGTGAGCCATGAGGGTTTTGGTCGGGTGCTTTTCACGACCGGACGGCTGGTCGTTTTGTCCAAAACGCTGCGCGATGTCCACCGGTTTGGCTTCGAGACGCTCCTGAAGCTCGCCACGGCCGGTACGAAGCTGGTCGACGATGCGATTTCAGTCATCGAAACCTTTCCCCACGTGGCGCTGGCATGATGGGCGCGATTTTCGAGAAAGGCCATCATGACGGACCCGAGAAACTATGTTGGCCAGTCCCCTCGATCCAGGGACTCGAGGCCGACCAGGTTGTTGGGGTATCGCCGATGAAGAAGCCGCTGGTCCTGATCTGCTCGCAAGATGCCGAGTTCTATCTGCTCTACAGCCACATACTGGAGGTTGACGGTTTCAGCAGTGAGACGGCAGACGGCGCGAAGGCTGCGCTGGCCTTGGCCGAACAACGGGAGCTTCAGGCCGTAGTGCTGGATTGCGACCCAGCCAGCATAAACGGGTCCGCAATTTGCGCCCACCTCAAGCGGGAACCGCGCACCACCGACCTGCCTATCATCGCCCTGATCGCGCCTGGCGCCGAGCACCAGCACCTCGATCTCTTGAAGGCAGGCGTTGAGAGCTTTGTGCGGCCGGTGGCTCCGGCCAAGCTGCTCGACTGCCTGCGGGCGAGGCTCGGGCTGACCAAGCGTGGTCCGAACGGGGTTGAAAACGACAGTTGGATTTGTTGTGGAGGCCTGGAGATGAAGCTCGATGCCCATCGGGTTCGCGGTAATGGCCACGACATCCATCTCGGACGGATCGATTTCAACGTGCTGCGGCTTATGATTGAGGCCCCCGGCAAGGTCTTCAGCCGGGACGAGCTTATCGGGGCGGCCTGGCTGCCCAACATTCATGTCGGTGCACGCACCGTCGATGTCCATATCAGCCGAATCAGGAGGGCGCTGAAAACGGCCTTGCCCGGCAGCGTCATTCGCACCGTCAGGTCGGCCGGCTACTCGCTCGAGAAGCCGGACGACTGAAATCGGTGATCGAACGTGGTGCCGCTCTCTCTTCCTCCTGAGAGCGGTGTTGCCGCTTTGAGGCGCTCCTAACGAAGACCAGGAGAAGCAGGCAAATGGAATTTAAAAGCATATTCAGTGTGACGGGTGCTGATCATTCTGATGAGGACCTCACAACAGCTGCCGGACTGTGTGCCGAGGTCGGCGCGCACCTATCGGTACTCATTATACCGCCTCCATTGCTCTTGATGTCGTCTCCGCCCCCCGAATGGAATACAGGACGTGCACAGGCAATTGCAGTACCGAACTATCGATTTCAGCAAATCGAGAAATTTTCACAGGACGTGACCAGAATGGAAAGACGGTCCGCGGATATCCTCAAAAGGCTGAAAGCTATGTCGCTTTCCTGTGACGTTGACACCGACTATTGCGATCCGGCTAGCCTCGGTGAAGTGGCACGACAGCGGGCGCTCTGCGCTGACCTGACGATCGTTGGAGGAGACCTCCTCAACGATGAGACTCTCGGACCTCCTGTTGTCAACGGCTGCTTGTTCGATAGCGGAAAGCCGGTGCTCATCGTGCCGAAGGGCGTTAAGGCGACGCTGTCGCCTCGACGCGTGCTGGTCGGCTGGGATTCGCGTGTAGAGGCCTCGCGTGCGGTTCGGGAAGCTCTTAGTATCCTATCCGCTGCCAAGGAAGTCTGTGTCGCTATGGTCGATCCAAAGGCGCAAAACAACGGGAAAGGCGCGCAGTCTGGAGCTGACATCGCTGCCTATCTTACTCGGCACGGTGCTCGGGTCTCCGTTGACCTGCTTAAGAGCGCCGGCAAATCGGCGGGCACAGTGCTGACCCAGCACGCGAACGACATCTGTGCTGACATGATGGTTATGGGTGCTTATGGCAGCCGTGGGCTGCGTGAGCGGATTTTCGGCGGTCCGCCGAGCTGGAGCTTTGGGAAGACCACATTGCCGCTGTTTTTGGCTCGCTGATCAGCTCCGTAGGAACACCGATCAGGTCGTAGGACCGCCAACCAGTCCGAAGTCGTCGTCGGTTACCGGTCGGATTGCGGAGACATGGCTGGATCCGCGAACATCTTGCGACGCTTGTCAGAGCCAAACCGGACGCCTCGACTGCTTCACGACGCTCTCGTGAACCAACTCGTGCGAGATCGTCCGCAACGGGCAGTAAAGACGAACGGCTGCAGCAGACCGCAGCCAAGCCACAGGGCGGGTGTACCAGGAGACCCCGCCTCGTGCGCGAACCCTGTTGGAAGGCCCCTTATCAGTACCCGGACGCGCGTCAAATCGGCGGCTGTCCCTGTCAGCCTGCGGTGTGCAAGGGCCGCTGCCGCGGAGCTTCCCCTGCCCGATCGTCGGGCGTGCGACAATGTCGGATTCCAGACGAGCTGGAACTGCGCGAACTCGTTGGTTTGACAGGTCTTTATCCGGCACGCCGCATGCATGGGAGTCTCCGAAAGCATTAAGAGCCGTTATCCATGGTTACGCCCCTCGAAAGAAAGAGCCGCTTCCGTCGTGGCAGGGAAACAGCCACTCCTGGGGTGGAGGCCGGCGCTAGAAGCCGCCGTAAGATCCGGAAGAGCCGCGCGACAGCATCACACACTTTCCTTCTGCTCTTGGGTTCGGATCACGCCGCGCCGCTGTCGATGCCGCCGACATTGAGCCCAAGACCTGGAAGGCGGCACACGCTTTTGCTGTCCTCTCAGTCGGGACCGCGGCTCAAGCATGCCTGTGAGGTTCGCATTGCTCAATGCCCGGCAATCGACGTCAACATGCCGCTGAGTTGGAAAACACTCCTAGAGGAGTAAGGATAAGTGGACCTCTTTTGTATTGGTGTGGGTGCTGGACCATCTAATTTGAGCCTTGCGTGTCAGATACAGGAAGAGATTGCGCAAGGGGCACTGTTCCTGGACCGGGAGGTCGATTTCCGAGGACATCCAGGCAGCGCTTTCGATTGCGCGGAGCTCCAGGTCGGCCACTTCCAGGATCTGGTTACTCTGGTCAATCCGCGATCAGCCTACACATTCGTAAACTACCTCCACGAGAACGGGCGTCTTTACAATTTCCTCAATGCGCAATTTCACGGGGTGCTTAGAGCCGAGTTCGCCCAATATCTCAACTGGGCGTTCCAGAAGAATCCGCTTGTCCGTGGCGGCGAGGCCGTTCGCGAAATCCGCTTTGACGGCGAGTTTCGCGTGCGGACGGACAACGCGGTCCTTGATGCAAGAAACCTCGTCATCGACATAGGCAAGCAGGCGCAAATTCCGCCTCAGTTTCATGGCTGGACTGGACCCAACCTGTTCCACTCATCTGAGTTGGCCCACATCAATCCTGAGGTGCAAAAAAAGCATGTCTGCGTTGTTGGCGGCGGACAGTCGGGAGCCGAGCTGCTACTGCACCTTGTCGGCCGGCCGAAAGAACGGCGGCCCGCGGCGATCACATGGGTCTTGACGCGCGAGATGCCTTTCGACGACCACGCGTTCACAAACGGGCTGTTCACGCCATGCTTCTCGGATCGTTTTGCTGCGATGAGCGAGGTGCATCGACAGCTGTTCCTGCGGCGTTTCGCGCTTGCCTCCGAGGGCATTTCAGAAAGCAAGTTGCGCGCGGTCTATCAGGCGCTCTACCACCACGCCTTTCTCGAGCCACACCAATGCGAGATCACATTGCGGCCAAGTTGCAACGTGTCGCGCTGCATCAATGCCGGAGCAGGGCACAGGCTCACGCTGCAACGCGGCTTGGACAACATCGGAGAAGTAACCGCCGATATCGTCATCCTGGCCACCGGGTACGAGAAACCGCTGCCGGGTTTCCTAGAACCGATCGCAGATCGCCTCGAACAGATCGGCAATGAGCTCGCCATCGGCGAGGATTTTTCGGTGTACTGGGACGGACCGCGAGACCGACGCCTTTTCGTTCAGAACGCCTGCCTTGGACAGCGCGGGCTGGCTGATCCGAACTTTGGGCTGCTGGCCTGGCGAGCGCGCCGCATCCTTGACAGCCTTCTGCGGCGCGCGCCATGCGCCAATCCCGAGCATCTAGGGTTCATCAACCGTCCCTTGACGGAGTGCTGGCCCGACCTCGGAGTCGAACAAATGGGCAGCGGGATATGATTCGTCGATATTGATGATCGGCGGTGGCATTCAGGAAAGATTTCCGCCTCTGGCGGCAAAAGCGGGACGAGCAATATTCCTACGGCGTCAGATCGCTCTGCTCGCGCTTGAGCAAGGTAGCGTCGCGCGACTCCTGCTTGGCGTGAAACAGCAAAGGGCATTCAATCACGATGCAGCTTTACGTGCTGTCGGGCTCAACGCCACGTGGATCGAGCCCAACGCCGCCGTTGGCAACCGCGACGCGAATTATGACGCCGGGCCACATGCGGCGGTGGCTGCAAGGGTACCGAGCCTCTCCCGCACTTTCGACCCCATCGCCGAAGTGCGACTACTCCAGGACGCCGAAGCCGGTCTTATCGCCAGCGGGCCAGCCAAACTCTCACCTTCCTAAACGGCAGCCGCTAAGGTGAGCCGTCGAAAGCCGACATTCAGGTTAACGTCAGCTGGCCGTGTTAGGGCTCGCTTATTCAAGGCGGTACCGGCGCTTGCCGAAGCTAAGAAGGGTTGGCATGCCCTTTGCCGTGCTTGATGTGCGGCAACACGGTGAGAGCTCCGCTGAAGCAAGCGAGAGGGAGCAATGCCCTCGAGACCGTGTCCGATTTTGACTGGAAAATATTCCGCGACAAAAGAGACGAAAGGTGTGGAATGACTTTGGACACCAAGATGGAACTGCGTATGGGGTCCCCGGCTCCTGCGCTGAAAGTGGAGAACTGGCTGCGTGGCGAGCCCCTCACGAGCCTTCGGCCCGGCAAGGTCTACCTCGTTGAATTTTGGGCGACTTGGTGCCGACCATGTGTCCACGCCATGCCCCATTTGATCGAACTGCAGGAGAAATATGAAGGCAGCGGATTTGAGGCGGTCGGAGTTGCCGCCTGCGAACAGGGTCCTACCGCAGACGAGGCGCGGACCAACGTGGATGCCTGGCTGACCGAGGAGTTCCCGAATCTGAATTATCGTATCGGGTTCGATTACATTGGCGAAATGAACAAGCTCTGGATGGATCCCAGCTCTTCGATTGGGATTCCCACCTCGTTCGTGGTCGACCGCGACGGCCACATCGCTTTTATCGGCCACCCGGCGGAACTCGATGACGTTTTGCCGAAAGTCCTTAACGGCAGCTGGCGCAGCAGCTATGAAGCGAAAGCCGCCGATGCAAAGCGCATCGCGCATAACCAACTTGCAGCGCGCGAAATGTCGCTTACCGGGCCGATATACGCCAAACTTGAGCCGGCGATGCAGGCCGAGGATTGGACGGCGGCGCTCTTGGCCATCGAAGAAGGCCTCGCCTTGATGCCAGACTCTTGTGAGTTCCGGCAGATTCATGCGGATCTTCTGCTTCACAAGCTGCGCGACATCAAGACCGGCATGCCGGTCATGCGAGAATTGGTCGAGGACGCGATCGACAAAACGTCCGACGCGGTGTCGTGGATGGCCTTGGCCCTCAACCAACTCTTCGATCCCACGATGGACAATTCCCATCTTCCGCGCGCGGAGCGCTTTGCGATGGGCAACGAGCTCTCGGAACAGATACTGGCACTCAATCCCCCGAACGGCGATGGCCCGTTTAAATACCTCCGGTACCTCCCGGTAGCTCAGTATTATTACGAGAGCGGCAACAAAGATCGCGCAATCGAGTTGATCGAGGTGGCACTGAAATCGGTGGACCGGCTGGGGCCAATTCCGGACCACACCAAACAGTACTATCTTACCCCATTGCTCGAAGCACTGGCCAACTACACGGGTGAGCCTGCCTGTCACGCGGATCTTTGTGTGGCTCCGCAAAAGAAGGCACCCGAAACTCAAAACGAAGTCACTTCCTGAGCAAGAATCGCGAAGGGACTGACAATTGGAATTGAACACTGGCCAATCCGCCCATCGAAGCTCTCTTCGCAGCAAGTATGTCGATGCAGCAGGGCGGCGGCTTGCGGAAGGTTGGATTTCAATTGCGTTGACCACCGGTCGGATCGCGGCGCAGACGATGTGCGCCGCGAATTCGCGCCGCAGGTCTCGCACTCGTGGACATGTCGAGGTCGGCCACGGGGCACTCTTGGGGTTGGCCCGCCCAAGCCATTCGTCGGCCACGCAAGCGGACCCGGAGTGGGCATCGCAGGAAAAGGAAATCGTACCTCGAAGACGAAGACTGAAATGACGAACAACGAAATTCCTCCGGTTGGCCCTGCTGTCAACAATGACGACGAGGCCCTTGCTTCCCCGTTCGTCAAATGCCTCCTGCGGCTCATTCGTACTCAGGATTCCTTCGGCTTATGGGAAGGCCATTCGGATGCCGAGCTGCTGGCCGAGTTCATCATCACCAAGC
>NZ_RZRP01001501.1:0-647 GCF_003997795.1 Mesorhizobium sp. M7A.F.Ca.US.005.03.2.1
CCCTTTTTCAGACTCCTTGATAGGCGCTCAAGACGCATTGATAAGCGTCGCTGAAATGGCCGCCCTACCCTTGCACCGGATCGCTTTTGCAAGGGAACATTTTGAATGGCCAAAGTCACCATCTCCAGCGTCATCGACGCGCCGGTCGAAAAGGTCTGGGCGCGCATACGCGACTTCAACGGGCTGCCGGACTGGCATCCGCGCATGGTGGAAAGCCACATTGAAGACGGCAAGGATGCCACCACGATCGGCTGCGTGCGCAATTTCCAGCTCGCCAGCGGCACCCGCCTGCGCGAAAAGCTGCTCGACTTCTCCGATCAGAATTACCTGGTCAGCTACTCCATCCTCGAGACGCCGCAGCCGCTGACCAACCACAAGGCGACCCTGCAGCTGCGGCGCGTGACCGATGGCGACCGCACCTACGCCGAATGGACCGCCAGCTTCGACGCCGCGCCCGAGGAGGCAGACAAGCTGGCCGAGGGCATGGGCGCCAATGTCTTTCAGGGCGGCTTCAACGCCCTGAAAAGCCATTTCGCCGGCCAGAGCTGACAGGAGCCAACCATGGCGCTGGCACTGCAGACTTTTGCAACGGTGAAGGACGCTAGCGCGGCACTGAAAGCCCAGGGCACACGCTATCTCGGCGGGGG
>NZ_RZRP01001502.1:0-643 GCF_003997795.1 Mesorhizobium sp. M7A.F.Ca.US.005.03.2.1
GATTTCGAGGGCCCAGACGACGATCGTGTAGATCTCATTTACACCGTGCTCTGGCCGCGTTCTGCCACTTCCGCCTTTCTCCCTGCCCTTTCGCAAATGTGCCGGCTGTTTCGGGCATCTCAGGTTCGGGAACATCTCCGGCAGGCACGGTCATCTGATGAGGTGTTGGCGATCCTCGAAACTGAATCGCATCAGGAATTCCCTCCCAATTTGCATACTTCCCGTGTCGGACCTTACACCGCAATGTCTAGGCAGTTCAGCAACGCCTAGGTCCCCAGGCCACGTTGGGGCGGACCTTGGGAGGTTTCGCAAAGATAGATTGACAATCTATGTTTTATGGCGATCATCATGGGCGAGCCAAGGCTTGAACCCGCTTGGATGGGACAGAGGAAGCCAGGAGCAAACAGATGAGCCAGAATGATCAGAGCAGGAGGACGATCGTCGTCGACGGCGTCCCATTGCCAGAGTTGCTTGATGAGACAACGATCCGCGAGGTGGTCCACGGTTTTTACGGCGAAATTCGACATGATGACCTTCTCGGCCCCATTTTCCACGATCGGATCGAGCCAGACAGTTGGCCACAGCATCTAGCGAAGATGTGTGACTTCTGGTCTGCGACGTTGCTTCGGACGTCCCGATATGA
>NZ_RZRP01001503.1:0-643 GCF_003997795.1 Mesorhizobium sp. M7A.F.Ca.US.005.03.2.1
GCCAGAAGGCGAGCCGCGCGGCTTCACCGCCAACTCGTTCACCTCAGTGTCGCTCGATCCGCCCCTCGTGCTGGTCTGCATCGCCCACAAGGCCTTAGGCCATCCTGTCTTCGCGACATCGAAAAGCTTCGCCATCAACATCCTCAACGAGGGCCAGAAGGCAGCGTCCGGCATCTTCGCCTCGAAAGCCGCCGACAAGTTCGCCGCCGTAGCATGGCGGCCGGGAAGGACCGGCAGTCCCGTTTTGGACGGCTCCGTCGCGTCCTTTGACTGCGACATGGAGCGGCTGGTCGAGGCCGGCGATCATTCGATCCTCATCGGCCGCGTCCGCGATTTCGAGCACAATTCCGCGCAGCCGCTCGGCTATTGCCGCGGCGCCTATGTTGCACCCGGCCTCAGCCAGGACGCGCTGGCCGCGACCCAGCCCGGCACCGATGTCGGCGCCATCCTCGAAAATGGTGGCCGGATCCTGTTCGTGGAAACGGCGGACGGTTTTGAACTGCCGCGCGGCCGAGGGTTGGGTTCGGCAGGCGATGGCAATAGTCTGCGTGGACTGCTTGCGGCAAAGGCCATCGAGGCCCAGCTCGGCTTCCTGTTCGCCGTCTGGGACGACGCCGGACCTGTTTCGCGCACGCATGTCTAC
>NZ_RZRP01001504.1:0-642 GCF_003997795.1 Mesorhizobium sp. M7A.F.Ca.US.005.03.2.1
GTGATGTAGACCAGCAGGCCGCCCGGTTTGACATAGGCTTTGGCCGCATCGAGGATCGCCGACTGTTCGCCCTTGCGGGTATCGAGCTGCCTCTGCGTCAGCCGCCATTTGGCGTCGGGGCGGCGCCGCCACGTGCCGCTGCCGGTGCAGGGCGCGTCGACCAGCACGATGTCCATGTGGTTGCCGAGCGGCGCGAGTTCCGTGGGCTTGGTGACCACCTGCACATTGCGGTTTTCCGAACGACGGATGCGGTCGAAGATCGGCGCCAGCCGTGCTTTCTCCGCATCATGGGCAAAGATCTGGCCACGATTTTCCATCGAAGCCGACAGTGCCAGCGTCTTGCCACCGGCGCCGGCGCAGAAATCCAGCACCTGCATGCCGGCTTCGGCCCCGGCAAGGGCGGCCGCGATCTGCGAGCCTTCGTCCTGGACCTCGAACCAGCCCTTCTGGAAGGCCGGTTCGGCCTGCACATTCGGGTGCCGGCCATCGCCGTCGATCGGTGGAATGCGGATGCCGTGCGGGGCGATTGCCGCGGGTTTGGCGCCGGTTCCCGTCAGTTCGGCCAGCACCTTGCAGGCCAACCGCGACAAGGTGCTGGCCGAACTGACGGGAACCGGCGCCAAACCCGCGGCAATCGCCCCG
>NZ_RZRP01001505.1:0-636 GCF_003997795.1 Mesorhizobium sp. M7A.F.Ca.US.005.03.2.1
GGTCGGCACCGATACCGACATCGTCCCGCTCTACGGCATGCTGGACGGCAAGGCGCAGGACGCGGCGATCAAGCCGGCAACATCGGGCCGCCGCAAGGTGGTGCTGGCCACCTCGATAGCCGAAACCTCGATCACCATCGACGGCGTGCGCGTCGTCATCGATTCCGGCCTGTCGCGGCTGCCGCGCTATGAGCCGGCCAGTGGCTTGACCCGACTGGAGACCGTGCGTGTCAGCAAGGCTTCCGCCGACCAGCGCGCCGGCCGTGCCGGGCGCACGCAGCCAGGCGTCGCCATCCGGCTGTGGCGGGCCGAGCAAACGGCTGCACTTCCTGCTTTCACGCCGCCGGAAATCCTTGAGGCCGATCTGTCCGGACTGCTGCTCGATTGTGCTGCCTTCGGCGTTGCCGATCCGTCAGCGCTTGCTTTTCTCGATCCGCCGCCTGTTCCGGCCCTCAATGAGGCAAGGGGGCTACTGCGCGCGCTGGATGCCATCGACCACACGGGGCGCCTGACGGAGGCGGGTGCAGCGATGCGCAAGCTCGCTCTGCCGGTGCGGTTGGCGCATATGGTTGCCGAGGCATCCCGGAGCGGCCATGCCTTCGAGGCGGCAATGTTCGCCGTGCTCCTCACCGAACG
>NZ_RZRP01001506.1:0-634 GCF_003997795.1 Mesorhizobium sp. M7A.F.Ca.US.005.03.2.1
GCTCAATGTCGTGCCCGGCCTTGGCGAAACCGCCGGCCAGGCGCTTGGCCGCCATATGGATGTGGATTGCCTCGCCTTCACCGGTTCGACCGCGGTGGGCAAGATGTTCCTGCAATATTCCGGGCAGTCGAACATGAAGCAGGTCTGGCTGGAGACCGGCGGCAAGAGCCCCAACCTCGTCTTTGCCGACTGCGGGGATCTCGATGTGGTGGCCGATATGGCGGCCTTCGGCATCTTCTTCAACCAGGGCGAGGTCTGTTCCGCCAATTCACGCCTGCTCGTCCAGCGCGGCATCAAGGATGCCCTGGTGGAGAAACTGGTGCAGCGTGCGGCGGCCACGCAGCCCGGCGATCCGCTCGATCCGATTTCGAAAATGGGCGCGATGGTCGATAGTCGCCACGCCGCCAATGTCATGCGCTTCGTCGAGGCCGGTAAAAAGACCGCGCGCCTGGTCGCGGGCGGCGACATGGTCACGGTCAATGGGCGCGGCAGCTTTGTCCAGCCCACCATTTTCGACGATGTCACGCCTGCCGATCCGATTGCCCGCGACGAGATCTTCGGGCCGGTGCTTTCGGTCATTGCCTTCGATGACGAGGCCGACGCGATCCGCATCGCTAATGACAGCCCCTACGGG
>NZ_RZRP01001507.1:0-632 GCF_003997795.1 Mesorhizobium sp. M7A.F.Ca.US.005.03.2.1
CATCACCTCGGCGAAAACATTCGCGTTCTCGCGCGCAAAAAAGCCAAGCAAGGACGCGAGATTGTCCGGCGCTTCGGTGCGAAACCATGTGGCAGTCGCGGAGGCCGCGAAGGCATCGCGCGCGTCATCCAGCGGACGGCTGAGGATGAGCTCCGCCACTTCCACGTAAGGGCGCATGTTTTGCGGTGCCGCGTCGAAAGCCCAGGCAGGGCGAACAAGCACGAGACCTGTGACCCTATCCGGGTGCCGGGCCGCAAGCCGCAAGGCGATGGCCGCGCCCATCGAGATGCCGCCGGCGACGAAACGGTCGAGGCCGACCGCATCTGCGGCGGCCAGCACGTCGTCGGCGAACATCGCGATCGAAAACGGGCGATTGCTGCCGGCGTCGGAACCGCCCTGCGCTCGGCATTCGACGGTCAGCCGGCGGTATGAAGGGCCATCGGGAAAGTTCTGCGCCACCTGCGCCGCATCACCGCCGAGGCCATGCTGGAAGACGACGGGAGGCCTGCCCTGCCCCGTGTCGAAGACACGAAGCGATGCATCGTCGCGAAGCAGGATCGCCGGCGCGGCGCCCATCAGAGGAGTCCCCGCAGAAAGGCTGCGACGCCGGGGGCTTCATCGGCGGACAGCCC
>NZ_RZRP01001508.1:0-630 GCF_003997795.1 Mesorhizobium sp. M7A.F.Ca.US.005.03.2.1
CTCCCCCGTCGATCGGGGGAGAGGTGTCGAGCGAAGCTCGACGGAGTGGGGGTCGACCCTCGCCGCGCGCCTGAGGTCTCTTGCTCGTCAGATTGTGCCTGTCTTGCGGCGACTGCGCGTCTGCGAACGCCTTCCCCCACTCCGTCTCGGCTTCGCCGAGCCACCTCTCCCCCCTCCGGAGGGAAAGGAAAGGAAAGGAGCCAAGGCAGGGCGATGAGGGGCAACGCTGAAGTTGCAAGTTGATTGAGCTTCTAGCCCGCCAGCGCCTGATCCAGATCGGCGATCAGATCATCGCCATCCTCGATCCCCGCCGACAACCTTACCAGCGAATCCGATATGCCGATCTCGGCCCGTTTCTCCGCCGGTATGGAGCCATGCGTCATCAGCGCCGGGTGCTCGATCAGGCTCTCCACACCGCCGAGGCTTTCGGCGAGCGTGAACAATTGCGTGCGTTCGAGGAACTTTTTGGTGCCGGCTAGGTCGCGGTCGAGCACGGCTGTGATCATGCCGCCGAAGGCATGCATCTGCTGGACGGCGACGGCGTGCTGCGGGTGGCTGGCGAGGCCGGGATAGATGACGCGGCGGACGTCGCGGCGCGCTTCCAGCCATTGCGCGATCTTCAGGCCGTTG
>NZ_RZRP01001509.1:0-629 GCF_003997795.1 Mesorhizobium sp. M7A.F.Ca.US.005.03.2.1
CGCGGCACGCTGGCAGGACACACCCGACCAGTGTTCGGCTGAAGGCTGCGGTTGGGACCCATCCTTCGAATTTCGCGTCGGAGCGGGCTGGCCGTCCGGCGCCTATCGGGTCACGCTGACCGCCGATGGGCTCGACGGCAAGCCGATCCAATGCCACCATATTTTCATCGTCTGCCCGCAGCCGGGCCGCAAACCTGGCCGCGTGCTCCAGGTGGCGGCGACAGGCACATGGCTGGCCTACAACACCTGGGGCGGCTCCAACCACTATCAGGGCATCACCGGGCCGGATCGCAACCAGTATTCGCCCATCGTCTCGACGCAGCGCCCCTGGTGCCGTGGCTTCGTCGTGCTGCCCAAGGATGCGCCGCGTGTGCCGCTGGAGGTCGCTGTGCCGCCGAAGACCGTGCCGCGCTATCCGCACATGGAGTGGGCGCTCGCCACCGGCCATTCGAAGAAATACGCTTCGTCCGGCTGGGCCAGCTACGACAGCCATTTTTTCCGCTTCGCCGAGCGGGCCGGCTATCAAGTCGATCTCGCCAGCCAGCATGATCTGCATTTTTCGCCGGAAATTCTCGACGGCTATGACTGCGCCGTGTTCGTCGGCCATGACGAATACTGGACCTGGGAAA
>NZ_RZRP01001510.1:0-629 GCF_003997795.1 Mesorhizobium sp. M7A.F.Ca.US.005.03.2.1
GCCCGCAAACGCCCGCTTTCAAGGCCGATCAGACCTCGTCGTCGTCGTCGCCGACGCCGATCATGTCGGCAACGTCGTCATCTTCTTCCTCTTCGTCAGCGAGGAAGGTGTCATCTTCGTCGTCGCCGAGATCAACGTCGTCCGCGTCGTCGCCAAGATCCGGCAGGTCGTCGCCCTTGACGTCCTCATCTGCCTCTTCGAGCGAGACGACCTCAACGCCTTCTTCTTCCTCGGCGTCCACTTCCTTCTCGGCCACTTCCTCTTCCTCCTCGAGAGCGGCAATCTTGCCTTCCTCGAAATAGGAACGCGGATAGGTCTTGCCGGTGTAGGGCGAGACGATCGGGTCCTTGTTCAGGTCGTAGAATTTTCGGCCCGTCTCCGGGTCGATACGTTTTGTGCCAAGTTCGGTTTTTGCCACGGCAAGCCTCGTCAATAAAAGAGTGGTCCCCTTAACCACAGTTTGCAGCGCTGTCAAAGCGAAAAGCCGGCGTCACAAAACCATGCATTGAAAGGCCTCGCGTGAAGTGACGACCATGGGGATGACCATTTCGGCCCACCGTGGTACGAGACCGCCGCAACAAATGAAAAGCGCCGGCCCGCCGGCATTCCGTCCAGGGAAATTCCATGTC
>NZ_RZRP01000150.1:0-9715 GCF_003997795.1 Mesorhizobium sp. M7A.F.Ca.US.005.03.2.1
CGTCTATGGCGTCGACGCCGCTTTCCACCGCCGCCAGCACCGTCGCCGCCGACAGGCCCGACGTGTCGTGGGTGTGGAAATGGATCGGCAGGTCGGTCGCCTCGCGCAGCGCCTTGAACAGCACGCGTGCTGCGGAAGGCTTCAGCAGGCCGGCCATGTCCTTGACGGCGATGATGTGGGCGCCGGCCGCCTGCAATTCCCTGGCTAGGCCGACATAGTATTTGAGGTCGTATTTCGCCCGCGCCGGATCGAGGATATCGCCGGTGTAGCAGATCGCCGCTTCGATCAGCTTGCCCTCGGCTCCGACCGCATCCATGGCGACGCGCATGTTGTCGACCCAGTTCAGGCAATCGAAGACCCGGAACAGGTCGATGCCACCGCTTGCTGCCTGCTTGACGAAATGCTGCACGACATTGTCGGGATAGTTGGTGTAGCCGACGCCATTGGCACCGCGCAGCAGCATCTGCAACAGCAGATTGGGCGCCGCCTCGCGCACCAGCGACAGCCGCTCCCACGGATCCTCGGTGAGGAAGCGCATCGCGACGTCGAAGGTGGCGCCACCCCAGCATTCCAGCGATAGAAGCTGCGGCAAGGCACGCGCATAGGCACCGGCGATGCCGGCAATGTCATGCGTGCGCATGCGCGTCGCCAGCAGCGATTGATGGCCATCGCGCATCGTCGTGTCGGTGACCAGAACCTCCTTCTGATCGCGCATCCAGGCGGCGAACTTCTGCGGGCCCAGCACATCCAGCTTCTGCTTGCTGCCGCCGGGCACATTGCCGTTGAGGTAAGGCACCACGGGTGCCGCGGCGTCGGCCTTCGGCTGCGGCCGGCCGCGCGTCTCGGGATGGCCGTTGACGCTGACGTCGGCGAGATAGTTGATGAGCTTGGTGGCGCGGTCCTGGCGCTTGACCTGCTGGAACAGTTCCGGCGTCGTGTCGATGAACTTGGTCGTGTAGGAATTGTCGGCGAAGCTCGGATGGTTGATGATCGCTTCGAGGAAGGTCAAATTGGTGGCGACGCCGCGGATGCGGAACTCGCGCAGTGCCCGATTCATGCGGGCGATCGTCTCGGCCGGCGTCGGCGCCCACGCCGTCACCTTCTCCAGCAGCGGATCGTAGAAGCGGGTGATGACCGCGCCCGAATAAGCGGTGCCGCCGTCGAGGCGGATGCCGAAGCCCGTCGCGCCGCGATAGGCGGTGATGCGGCCGTAATCGGGGATGAAATTGTGCTCGGGATCTTCCGTGGTGATACGGCACTGCAGCGCGTGGCCGTTCAGCCTTATGTCCTTCTGCGCCGGCACGCCTGATTCCGGTGTGCCGATGGCAAAGCCGTCGAGGATATGGATCTGCGCCTTGACGATATCGATGCCGGTCACCTGCTCGGTGACGGTGTGCTCGACCTGGATGCGCGGGTTGACCTCGATGAAATAGAATTTGCCGGTGTCGGCATCCTGCAGGAACTCGACCGTGCCGGCGCCGATATAGCTGGTCTCGCGGGCGATCTTGAGCGCATGGCCGCAAAGCTCCTCGCGCTGCGACATTTCGAGATAGGGCGCCGGCGCCCGCTCGACGACCTTCTGGTTGCGGCGCTGGATCGAACAGTCGCGCTCGAACAGGTGCACGGCATTGCCATGGGTATCGCCCAGCACCTGCACCTCGACATGACGGGCGCGTTCGATCAGCTTTTCGAGATAGACCTCGTCCTTGCCGAAGGCGGCTTTCGCCTCGCGCTTGCCTTCGGTGACTTCGCGGGCAAGGTCGGCTTCGGCGCGAATGGCCCGCATGCCGCGGCCGCCGCCGCCCCATGATGCCTTCAGCATCACCGGATAGCCGATTTCCTTGGCCAGTGTCTTGACCGTCTCCATGTCATCCGGCAACGGATCGGTGGCGGGGATCACCGGCACGCCGACCTCGATGGCGAGATTGCGCGCCGCGACCTTGTTGCCGAGCCGCCGCATTGTGTCCGGCCTCGGCCCGATGAAGGTAATGCCGGCTTCGGCACAGGCGTCGGCGAATTCGGGGCTTTCCGACAACAATCCGTAGCCGGGATGGATAGCATCGGCACCCGACAGCCTGGCGACGCGGATCACCTCCTCGATCGACAGATAGCTTTCGATCGGCCCCATGTCCCTGGTCAGATGCGGCCCGCGTCCGACCTGGTAGCTCTCGTCGGCCTTGAAGCGATGCAGGGAGTATTTGTCTTCCTCCGCCCAGATCGCCACGGTTTTGAGCCCGAGTTCGTTGGCCGCGCGGAAGACGCGAATGGCGATTTCGGACCGGTTGGCGACGAGGATCTTCGTGATGGCCAAGGACTGGGCTCCAGCGACGGAAGGAAGAGAAATCGGCGCAATGATTAGCGTGAAAATGCTGCAGTGCAAACGAAATTGACGCGCATTTAAACCGATTGAAATGGAATCATTGCGCCAAGGACCCTCCCCATTCCTCCGAACAGCCAAAAAAGCGCCGGCTTTCCGGTTAATGCACGATCATTGCCCGGCTAAGCATCGGCTCCACCGGCCGCCGCTGAACATGACGATGGCAAAAGAAAATGCCCGGCGCGAGGCGCCGGGCATCCGTAAATAGTCTGGAGACTGACGAGCTTACATCTTCTGGACGTAGGTGTACTTGCCGTCGTCGCCCTTCTTCCATTCGTACATGACGTAGCCGGGCAGCGTCGGGTCGCCCTTGGCGTCATAGGACAGGTCGCCGAGAACGGTCTTGAAGGGGCCGTTTTCATGCAGCGCCTTGGCAACTGCCTGCGGGTCGTTCGACTTGGCAGCGGTCGCTGCTTCCGCGATCGCCTGCACGGCGGCGTAGGAGTAGAGCGTGTAGGCTTCCGGCTCGAAACCCTGCGCGCGGAACTTCTCGACGAGTTCCTTGTTGGCGGGGATCAGGCGCGGATCCGGGCCGAACGTGTTGAGCGTGCCCGCAACTGCGTCGCCTGCGATCGAAGCCAGTTCGTTCGACACGATGCCATCGCCGGAAACCAGCGTTGCCTTGAGGCCCTGGTCGGCCGCCTGACGGATGATCAGGCCGGCTTCGGTGTGCAGGCCGCCCCAATAGATGATGGAAACGCCGGCTTCCTTCATCTTGGCGATCAGCGCCGAGAAGTCCTTGTCGCCGACATTGATGCCTTCATACATGACTTCCGTCACGCCCTTGGCGTTCATCGCCTTCTTGGTTTCGTCGGCAAGGCCCTGACCGTAGGTGGTCTTGTCGTGAACGACAGCGATCTTGGCGTCCTTGAAGTTGGCGGCGAGATACGCGCCGGCAATGCTGCCCTGCTGGTCGTCGCGTCCGCAGGTGCGGAACACGTTCCACAGACCGCGCTCGGTGAATTGCGGGTTGGTCGCGGCCGGCGTCACTTCGACGATGCCGTTTTCCGCATAGACTTCAGATGCCGGGATAGAGACGCCGGAGTTGAAGTGGCCGACCACGAACTTGACGCCGTCGCCGACGAACTTGTTGGCGACCGAGATACCCTGCTTCGGATCGGAGACGTCGTCGCCGACTTCGAGCTTGATCTGCTCGCCGTTGATGCCGCCCTTGGCATTGATGTCGGCGACAGCAGCTTCCGCCCCCTTCTGCAGCTGCGCGCCGAAGGCGGCGTTCGGACCGGTGATCGGGCCCGCGACGCCCATCATTACGTCAGCCCACGCGCTGCCGCCGAACGCGACAAGCGCGGTCAGGGCGACGGCGGACAAAAGTGACTTTTTCATTTAAACGCTCCCATTAACGGAGTGGGCGTGGATGAAGCTTTCATGCGATGCCCACCCTTATCGCAGAAAGCATAGTTTGCCGATTTTCAGGCACTTGTCACGCCGATTCAATTTCGAGGCGGCGTTAATGATGAACGTCAACCTTTCGGTTTCCAGCTCAAGAGTGAAGCTCTTTCGTAGAGCCAATTATACTGTGTCACCATCTGGTTGGTGCGCGTGTATTGATAGCCGACGAAGCCGAGGATCATCAGCACGATGGTGTCGACGACATAATAATGCAGCGAGAACATGGTGCCGCCGAACAGCGCGTGATGGATGAAGCGGATCGCGATGCCGAGGCCCAGCACATAGGCGAACAGCTGGATGAAGCTGCGCCACGTCTGGGCACTGGCCTTGCCCGTCATCCACGCCGCCCAGCCGCCGAGCAGACAGGTGACGAAGAAGAACTGCCAGATCGAGGGTTCCTCGTAAAGAATGCCCTGCATGGTGAAGTCTCCCTAGCATGATCCCGAAAAGTTGCGGACTTTCCGGACAAAGATCATGCGACAAACAAACAATCTGGAGCGGAATAGCGGTGCACGCATTCCGCTTCGAACTCAGTGGTGTCCGCCCTCGAGATAGGCGGCGCGCACTTCCGGATTGGCGAGCAGTTCCTTGCCGGTGCCGCTCATCGTCACATTGCCGTTGACCATGACGTAGCCGCGCGTGGCGAGCTTGAGCGCGCCGAAGGCGTTCTGCTCGACCAGGAACACGGTCAGCCCCTGGGTGCGGTTCAGTTCGCGGATGGCGTCGAAGATCTGTTTGACGATCAGCGGCGCGAGACCCAGCGACGGCTCGTCGAGCAAAAGCAGCTTCGGCCGTGCCATCAGCGCGCGTCCGATCGACAGCATCTGCTGCTCACCGCCCGACAGCGTGCCACCGCGCTGGGTGATGCGCTCCTTCAAACGCGGGAACAGCGTGAACACCTTCTCGACGTCCTCGTCATAGTGCTTGAGGTTGTCGAGGCTGGCGCCCATCTGCAGGTTTTCCATCACCGTCATGCGCGGAAAGATCCGCCGGCCCTCGGGCGATTGGGCAATGCGCATGCGCGCGATCTCGTGCGTCGGCATCTGGGTTATGTCGGTGCCGGCAAAGGTGATAGTCCCGGCGCGAGCCCGCGGCGCACCGAAAATAGTCATCATCAGCGTCGACTTGCCGGCGCCATTGGCACCGATCAGCGCCACGATCTCACCCTGCTTGACGGTGACATCGACGCCGTTCAGCGCCCGGATGTTGCCGTAATAGGTCTGCACGCCCTTGATATCGAGCAGCGTTGTCGCGGCCATCACTTGCCCCCTCCACGCTTGCCCGCCACGGGCTTGGCAGCGGTCTTGCTCGCGGTCTTTCCGGAGGCTGCCTTTGCAGTCTTTGCGGAAGCATGGCTCGTCGCCACCTTGCCCGCATCCACGCGGCGCGAAAATTCCGTGTCCCTGCCCTGGCCGAGCAGCCTAGCCTGTTTGACCCATTCCTCGCGCGCGATACGTCCGTCAAAAGCAAGATAGGCTTCGGCGGCCTCGACGTCGGCCTTTTTCCAGGCGCCGATCTGGTCGAAGTGGAAGATGCCGTGGTCGTTGAGCTTCTTCTCGTTGACCGTACCGATGCCCTTTATGCGGGTCAAATTGTCGGCCTTGCCGCCGCGAGGCGCAGCCAGCCGGTTGGAGATCTCTCCAGTCTTCGCCGCAGGCTTGGCGGATGCGGTCGACTTCGCCGCCGTGCCGGTTGCCGCCTTCGACGTCGCTTTCGGAGCAGGCTTTGCCTTCGCCGGCGGCACGGCTGCCTGCGAGGCTGCCTTGTTTGCCGCGGCGAGCGACCTGGCGTCGACCTGACCGGCCTTTGACGCTCCCTTGGCCACCGTAACCCGCTCGCCCGAACTATGGCCGACCGTGTCGGTCACCGGCCCGGCGAGATAGGACGACGATGTTCCCGGACCGTGCGCGGCATCCGGCCCCGTATCGAGCTGTTCGATGACATCTTCGTCGCCGACTTCGGTAAGGACCGCTTCGACTTCCTCGTCGTCGACGCCGAGATAGGCGGCGATGACGCGCGGATCGGTGCGCACCGACTGCGGACTGCCGTCGGAGATCTTGCGGCCATACTCCAGCACCACGACATGGTCGGAGATCTGCATGACCACCGACATGTCGTGCTCGATCAACAGGATCGAGGCGCCGGATGTGTTCTTGATGTCGATCAGCAGCTCGTTGAGCGCCGCCGATTCCTTCGGATTGAGGCCGGCCGCCGGCTCGTCGAGGCACAGAAGCTCGGGTCCCGTGCACATGGCGCGAGCGATCTCGAGACGGCGCTGCGCGCCATAGGGCAGGTCGCCGGCCGGGTCGTCGGCACGGTCGACAAGATCGGCCTTTTCCAGCCAATGCTTGGCGAGCTCCACCGATTCGGCCGAGGCCTTGCGATAGCCGCTGAAGCCGAACAGGCCAAGCACCGTGTAGCCCGATGCCTTCATCAGTTTGTTGTGCTGGGCGACCAGCAGGTTCTCCAGCAGGGTCATGCCGGAGAACAGGCGGATGTTCTGGAAGGTGCGCGCCACCTTGGCGCGCGCCGGGATTTCATGGTTGGGCAGCCGCTCGAGCAGGAAGGTCGAACCATCGTTCCGGTTGAGCGTGATCATGCCTTCCGAGGGCTTGTAGAAGCCGGTGATGCAATTGAACACCGTGGTCTTGCCGGCGCCGTTGGGGCCGATCAGCGCGGTGATCTCGCCGCGCTTGGCGGCGAAAGACAGATCCCCGATGGCCACCAGGCCACCGAACTTCATCGACAGATGATCGACCTGAAGGATAGCGTCGTTCATGCCCGAAGCGGCTTTCTGAACAGGGTTCGCATTCATCAGCCGTGTCCTTCCTTGGTGAAGGAGCTTGAGACGGCCTTTCGCTCCTTCAGGAAGGCGGTTGGTTCACGACTGCCGACGAAGCCGCGCGGCTTCCACAGCATGACGATGACCATGGCCATGCCGAACAGCAGCATGCGGTAGAGTTCCGGTGTGAAGTCCGGTCCGAAGACCTGCTTGAGGAAGTCGAGTTCGCGCAACGCCTCGGTGCCGCCGATCATCACCATTGCGGCGACCGCTATGCCGACCAGCGAGCCCATGCCACCGAGAACCACGATGGCCAGGATGATGGCCGATTCCAGGAAGACGAAGGATTCCGGGCTGACGAAGCCCTGCCGTGCGGCGAAGAATGCGCCGGCGAAGCCGCCGAACATCGCACCCGTGGCAAAGGCCGTAAGCTTCGTGGTGGTGGTGTTGATGCCGAGCGAGCGGCAGGCGATCTCGTCCTCGCGCAACGCTTCCCAGGCACGGCCGACCGGCATGCGCCGCAGCCGGATGGTGACGAAGGCTGTCAGCAGCGCCAGCGCCAGGATCAGGTAATAGAGGAAGATCTTGTAGTAGGCGCTCGATGTCGCCAGATGCAGCACCTTGGCGACGTAATTGGGGTCCGACACGTTGAAGGTCATCAGGCCGAAGAAGGTGACCTTCGGGATGCCGGAAATACCGGCTGAACCGTTGGTGACTTCCCGCCAGTTGATCAGCACCAGGCGGATGATCTCACCGAAAGCCAAGGTGACGATCGCCAGGTAATCGCCGCGCAGGCGCAGCACCGGGAAACCGAGCAGCACGCCCCAGAAGGCGGCCATGGCGCCGGCGGCCGGCAAAAGGATCCAGAACGACAGGCCGTACTGCGTGCCGAGCAGCGCATAGGCATAGGCGCCGACCGCGTAGAAGGCGACATAACCGAGGTCGAGCAGGCCGGCGAGGCCAACGACGATGTTCAGGCCCCAGGCCAGCATCACATAGATCAGGATCTGGATGCCGAAATTGTCGACCCATTTCAGCGAGCCTTGCAGTCCGCCGACGAACGACCAGGACATCAGCGACAGGATCGCCACCACCAGGATCGGATAGAGGATCAGCGCGGCAATGCCGAGTTTGGTGAAGTTGGCATGAATGAAGCCGCGGAAATAATAGATCACGCAGGCCAGCACATAGATGACCGACAAGGCGCGCAGGAACTGCAGATAGCCCGCCGGCTCCGCTCCCACCCATCCGACGAGAGAGCTGTTGACCGCAAACAACACCACCGCCGCGACCAAGGCCACGATGAAGGCCGGCAACTGGAAGAAGCGTGACGCCACGCTGGCCGGCAGCAGGCCGGTGGCGACGTCGGTGATCTTCTGGTTGGCCAGGAAGGGCTGTCCATAGGCGACATAGAGGAAGCGCCCGACAGCCGTGGCGATAACCACGGCGGCAAGCAGGCCCCAGCGTGTCGTCAGGACCAGTTCATTGGAAATGTTCTGGCCGGTCTTCAGGCCGATGAACAGCACGAACAGGCCAAACGATATGGCAGCGGCATAGAGCGCCTCACGCAATGCGCGCTGCATGGGGGTGGCGACGGTGTCGCGCTCCGGAGATACGGTGACGGCCATAGTCTCAGACCTTTTCGACTTCTGGCCGGCCCAATATGCCGGAAGGCAGGAAGATCAGCACGATGGCCAGGATCGAGAACGCCGCGACATCCTTGTAGTCGATCGAGAAATAGGCCGACCACATGCTCTCGATGAAGCCGATCATCAACCCGCCGACCACCGCGCCCGGCAGCGAACCGATGCCGCCCAGCACCGCCGCCGTGAAGGCTTTCACGCCCGGCGTGAAACCATCCGAGAAGGCAATGACGCCGTAATACATCAGGAACAAAGTGCCGGCGACCGCGGCAAGGGCCGCACCCATGATGAAGGTGATCGAGATGGTACGGTCGACATCGATGCCGAGCAGCGCCGCCATCTTGCGGTCCTGCTCACAGGCCCGTTGCGCTCGTCCAAGCGAGGTCTTGTTGACCAGATACCAGAACAGCGCCAGCAGCAGCGCCGTGACGACGACGATGATGATCTGCTTCAGCGACACGCTGATGCCGTTGATGTTGTAAACCTGGCTGACCATCGGCGGGATCGGCTTGTTGCGGGGACCCTGCGTCACCTGGACGAAGTTCGACAGCGCGATCGACATGCCGATGGCAGTGATCAGCGGGGCCAGTCGGAACGAACCGCGCAGCGGCCGGTAGGCCACCTTTTCGATCGTCCAGTTGTAGAGGCTGGTGAGCAGCATCGCCACGATCATCATGATCAGCAGCGCCAGCACAACCGGCACGGAATAGAACAGCGCGCCAAGGGCGAGGAAGACGATCAGTGCCGTGAAGGCACCCACCATGAAGATGTCGCCATGGGCGAAATTGATCATACCGATGATGCCGTAGACCATCGTGTAGCCGATCGCGATCAGCCCATAGATCGATCCCAGCGTCAGCCCGTTGATAAGCTGCTGGACAAAGTACTGCATGTGTACATGGCTCCCCTGGAATGTCGCCCATGCAGACGCATTCCTTTTCGTATTTCCCCTAGTCGTAAAGTTTCGAGCCCGGATTGCAACGTCATTTTTCAATCGTCATGCGTGTTTTCGAAGCACGCCGCCCGATTGCCCGTTTTCCATCATCCGACCCCTGGACTATCGCGGACCCTACCATTGGCATAACGCAATGTCTTTGACGATTCGACCGCATCATGCGCTCCGTTTCGAAGAAATCGCCGTCAAAATTAGGTGATGAAAGGAATCCTTGCGTTTTTGGCACGATCCATTTTTCAGGTCGTTGCTTTCCGCTAGGTCAGGATTCCCATCACTTGACAACAAACCCGTGCGCGAACGGGTCGCGGTCGTCGATGAAGATGGTGTTCAGTCCGGTCATCCGCGCCCAGCCGCCGATCGAGGCAATGATGGCCGGCTTGCCGGCCACGCTGACATCCTTTTCGACCTTGCCCTTGAACAGCGAACCGATGATCGATTCATGCACGAAGCTGTCTCCGGCCTTGAGTTTGCCCTTGGCATGAAGCTGCGCCATGCGCGCCGAGGTGCCGGTGCCGCAGGGCGAGCGGTCGATCGCCTTGTCGCCGTAG
>NZ_RZRP01001511.1:0-627 GCF_003997795.1 Mesorhizobium sp. M7A.F.Ca.US.005.03.2.1
GATGATCTCCAAGGCAGCCAAGCGGCCCGGCAAGGTCGCCCTCTTCGTCGGCAGCCACCGCTTCCACGGCCATGAGCTGCGCGAGATCGGCTTTCGCTCCTTCTTCCGCGAGCATGCGCCGGAGTTCAGCGTGCTTGAAACGCTGGTCAATCTGGAAGCCAACCAGGTGACCCATGACGCGATGATCGATCTTCTGGCGCGCTATCCGGATCTTGCCGGCTGCTACGTCGCCGGCGGTGGCATGGAAGGCGCGGTCTCGGCGCTGCGGGCAGCGAAGCCCGCGACCATGCCGGTGGTCGTCTGCAACGAGATCAACGCCGAGTCGCGCGCGGCACTCGCCGACAACATCCTCACCATGGTGATCTCGACCCCGCTCGCCGCTTTATGCCGTGAGCTCGTCGACCTGATGGCGCATGCCATCGAAACCGGCGCCGCCAACGCTCCGGGCCAGACCTTTCTGCCCTTCGACGTCTATCTGCCGGAAAACATCTAGCCAGCCGCCGCGCAAGGTGCCGAGGCAAATGATAGAATCCATCAGAGCGATGCGTAAATCGGCCCGCAGGCCGCGGAATCGCCCTTGACGCCCCGATGTGAAATGGAATAAATATTTCATCATCTGTATATTTT
>NZ_RZRP01001512.1:0-625 GCF_003997795.1 Mesorhizobium sp. M7A.F.Ca.US.005.03.2.1
GCCAAAGGGCGAGCGGATTTCCGCTCCAGCCGATCGCGCCAGCGGCCACACCGCCGGTGATGAAACCAAGCGAATGCAGCGCTTCAAGGCATGAAAGTGAGGATAGGCCTTGCAAGGCCGAGAATGCCGTCGACCTGAACCCGTCCAGCGTGAGTCATATGAACCTGGGAATCTGGAGTGAAGGAAGCCATCGCCCGGAGGAACCACACCGCCGACGAAGGCTGTGATGATCCTACCCTCGGAATAGATTGTGCGAAGTTCGGAATTCCCAAAGCGGACCGGTTCCGCGGGCGCACAGACCTCGCGGGAGATAGCCGCGCACAACCGCAAGGTCAGAGGCCTGCGACCGGGGCGGACAGATATGGCGATGTCACCGACTCTGGGCTCGTGCTGAATTGCTTCGATTCGCCGAAGGCCAAGCGGATAGCTCGGTGTCATGTTCAGCCGACACCCACTCCATGCGACGTCGTCGAACCACTGCTGCGCGGCGTGACGCAATGGGTTCCGGAACCAAAACTGCGACCCGATTGCAGGATTGCGACTCGTCGCCAAGCGCATTTGTCCGCGAAAACGTCGCCCGCTTCATCAACATGACACCGGAGACATTCTCGGGCATCTATGGGGC
>NZ_RZRP01001513.1:0-625 GCF_003997795.1 Mesorhizobium sp. M7A.F.Ca.US.005.03.2.1
CGACCGCACTTGCCGGCTTTCCCTGTGACTGGAAGCGCGCCTCGCGTGACAGCAGCGGAATGCGCAGGACGCCGAGGAAATTCAGGCCCATCAGGATGATCAGCACGCCTGCGCCCATGGCCAGCGGCTCCTGCCAGACGCGTAGCAGCCGGCCGATGGTCGAGGCGCCGGCGCCGAGCGCGACAAAGACGGTCGAGAAGCCGAGCACGAAGGCGATCGAAGAATAGATCAGCGCGCCGCGTGCGCCTTCACGCGCTGTCGCACCCGCATTGCCACGGAAATCGTCGACCGAGACGCCGGCCATATAACAGAGATAAGGCGGCACCAGCGGCAGCACGCAAGGCGACAGGAACGAAATCGCCCCAGCCCCGACCGCGCTGACATAGCCGATGTCCAATGCCATTTCCAAGAACTCCAATGTCGTGACGCCGATATAGCGACGCGCAGCCTTGTCCACCAATCACCATTGTGTTGGCAAGATCATCCATTGCCCGACGCACTTGCCAGGAAGAAACGACAGCCCGCAGGCGTTGATGCTGTGAGGCCGCGATTTCCCGCGCGTCTCCAGATATCAGTCAGGAGATTTCCATGAAAACCATAACCGCAGGACTGGCAGCGCTTCTGC
>NZ_RZRP01001514.1:0-625 GCF_003997795.1 Mesorhizobium sp. M7A.F.Ca.US.005.03.2.1
CGCCGGGATCGCCGCCGGAGACCACGGCGACGTCATGGCCCTCTGCGGCCTTGCTCAATGCGTCCTTGGAGCGGGCGAGTTCCTCGCGGTTGTCGGAAGCGACGCGGGTCTGGTCCGGGCGCAGGTCCAGCCGATCGAGATAGGGCTTGTAGCCGTAAAAGAATTTCGCCTCGGCGACAGCGCGGCTGGCCTCCGGGGTGACCTGATCGGCATTGCCGGGCCCAAGGCCGATGACGGTGAGACGGCCACTCATGCCTGTGCTCCCACGGCGCCGGGGCGACCGGACCAGCCGGCGACCAGCACGATGGCGAAGTAGGGTGCCTTGTCGTCCTTTTTGTCGGCAAGCTTCATCGAGACGCTGCCGGCCATGGTGCCGCGCTCGACATAGACGGCGCGCGACAGCTTGGCCGTAGCCTCCAGCGCCCGCCTGATCTTGGGCAGGTTGCGGCCGACCTTCATGATCACGGCGGCATCGGTGTCGGCGAGCCGGCGGCTCAGCTCGAATTCGCTCATCGTGCCCGGCAGCACGGTGAGCACGTCGTCGCCCTGGACGATCGGAATACCGGTCTGCGACCAGCAGCCGGACATGGCGGCGACGCCGGGGGTGAGTTCGGGCGGAAAACGA
>NZ_RZRP01001515.1:0-622 GCF_003997795.1 Mesorhizobium sp. M7A.F.Ca.US.005.03.2.1
GCAGGGTGTCAAGGACGGTTTCGAGAAGAAGCTCGAGATCACCGGCGTCGGCTATCGCGCGGCACTTCAGGGCAAGAACCTGCAGCTGGCGCTTGGCTTCAGCCATGACGTCGTCTATGAGACGCCGCAGGGCATCACCATCACCGTGCCGAAGCCGACTGAAATCACCGTGGCCGGCATCGACAAGCAGCAGGTCGGCCAGGTTGCGGCCGAGATCCGCGAGTATCGTGGTCCCGAGCCTTACAAGGGCAAGGGCGTCCGCTACGCCGGCGAGAAGATCGTCCGCAAGGAAGGCAAGAAGAAGTAGTAGGCCTGGCCTCGAGAAGTTGAAGACTTTTCGGAAAGGGCCAAGCCAAGAGTGTAACGCCGCGGGGAGCGGTCGCGGGAGGCGCTTTCGCCTACCGCATATGGCGGCCCCCGTTTTTTGAAGGCAAGGAAGACCATCATGGGTACCAAGGAATCCACGCAGCGCCGCGCGCAGCGCGTCCGTCGTCAGATCAAGAAGGTCGCCGGCGAGCGTCCGCGTCTGTCGGTCCACCGCACGTCGAAGAACATCTATGTGCAGGTCATCGACGACGCCAAGGGCCACACCATCGCCGCCGCTTCGACGCTCGAGAAGGAC
>NZ_RZRP01001516.1:0-621 GCF_003997795.1 Mesorhizobium sp. M7A.F.Ca.US.005.03.2.1
ATCTCGGGCAGGTCGATCTGCTTGATGTCGATGGAAACCGGCAGCGTCGTCGTGCCGCCGCTCGGCGCCGGCTGCGTGCTGGCCACCGGCAATCGCGCCAGCTCAATGCGCTCGGCGGCGATACGGTCGGCGCTGAAGTTTTTCGACAGCAGCGCCAGCGGCGACCAGTCGACGGCCACCTTGCGCGCCACCAGCCAGGCACCCTCGCGATCCTCCAGCACGACATGGTCGACGCTGAGGGCTCCCGACCAGATGCCGTCTATGCCGCTGACCGTGATCTTGCGGTCGTCGGTCGATGCCAGCCGCGAAATGATGCCGGCGAGATTGTCGCGGCCGCGCTCGGTCTTGGTTAGCACCACCAGCGCGCCGATCGCTCCCGCAATCACGATCAGCAGGGTGTAGAGAACAATGCGGAGGATGCGCCAGACTGTTTTCATCGCTCAGAATGCCTGTCCGATGCCGGCATAGATGCCGAAATGCGGATCGCCCGGATCGCGGTTGAGCGGCACGGCCGCGTCGATGCGCAGCGGCCCGAACGGCGTGACATAGCGCAGGCCGACGCCGGCGCCGACCTTGACATCGGAGAAATCGGGAACCGATTTGGTCGACACGGTGCCGGCA
>NZ_RZRP01001517.1:0-620 GCF_003997795.1 Mesorhizobium sp. M7A.F.Ca.US.005.03.2.1
CGACCGACTGCACGATGACGCCGGCCGAGGCCGACTGGTAGGTCGTGACGTCAAGTGTTGTCGTCGAGAAGAACTTTGCCGTCCCGGCTTCGCCGCCCCCCGCGCCCGAACCACCGATGCCCACGCTTGCGTTGACGCTCAGGCCGAACTGGCCGCCGCCATTTCCGCCACCGCCACCGATCGACTGCACGATGATACCGGCCGACCTTTCGCGGAAAGTCTCGACCGAACCATTATAGGTGGCTTCCGTCGCCACGCCCTTGCCGGCCGCGCCGCCTCTTCCCCCCATGCCGAAGCCGGCAATCGCCGACAGTGTGCCGGAAAAGCCGCCATTGCCGCCGCCGCCGCCGACCGACTGCACGATCAGGCCGGCCGAATCCGCGCCGTCCGTGGTGATCGATTGCATCGCGCCATCAGCCGTGCGCAGCGTGACGGCATCGGCATCGCCGCCGCCTGCGCCACTGCCGCCGACACCCACACTGGCGCCGAAGCTGGCAGCGCCGGAAAAGCCGCCATTGCCGCCGCCGCCGCCGATCGATTGGGCAACGATGCCGGTCGACCGATCCCCGGAGGTGTTGACGGTGCCGCCGACGGTCGCGTCGACCACGCCGCCTTTACCC
>NZ_RZRP01001518.1:0-617 GCF_003997795.1 Mesorhizobium sp. M7A.F.Ca.US.005.03.2.1
CGACTTCGGGACGGACTGGCTGATCAGCGTCTCGATCGAGGGCACGCCGATGGCGGCCAGCATGGCTCTGGTATCGTTGAGGCCGGGACCGATATGGCGGGCCGAGAAGGGGTAGGGTGCTGCGGTCATCTCAATAAGTCCTGATATCAACCGATATGGGCTTTGTAGGCGGCCTCATCCATGAGACCGGCGAGCTGGCTTTCGTCGGCAAGCTTCATCTTCCACAGCCAGCCGGCCCCTGTTGCGGCCGAATTGACCAGTGACGGATCCGACGACAGCGTGCCGTTGGCCTCGGTGATCTCGCCGTCGACTGGTGCATAGACATCGGACGCCGCCTTGACGGATTCGACCACGACGGCGGTGTCGCCCTTGGTCAATTTCTTTCCCGTCTCCGGCAGTTCGACGAAGACGAGGTCGCCGAGCTGCTCCTGCGCGTAATCAGTGATGCCGACCGTGGCGATGCCGCCCTCGACGCGGAGCCACTCGTGATCTGATGTGAAATAGGTTGTTGCCATTGAGATCATCCTTTTCGGTAGCGATGCGGTGTGAAGGGCAGGGAGCTGATATCGACTGGGATTTTCGTGCCGCGCACATCGGCGAAAACCCGAATTCCGGGC
>NZ_RZRP01001519.1:0-615 GCF_003997795.1 Mesorhizobium sp. M7A.F.Ca.US.005.03.2.1
CCGACTTGTCCGTGGCGTCCTCCTGGTCGACATCCGCCGCCGCCTGATGCCAATGGCGCTCATGATGTCCAGCCGGCTGGCCCTCTTGCAGCCAGATCTGGTGCGCACGGTTGCGAATGCGTTCCTGACGATCGTCTGTCATGGTCATGTTGTCTCCATACGGCCCGACCTCAGCGCGGCGCCGGCACGCGACTATAGCAAGCAAAGCGTTGCTGTGCAGCCGTCTGATCGGGGGCCCTTGGCAATGGGCCGGGCGGCTTGTATAGAGCCCGCCACTCTCAATTCCATTCTCAGACAAGGACGACCCATGGCGCTCGAACGCACATTTTCCATGATCAAGCCGGACGCAACCCGGCGCAATCTCACCGGCGCCATCACCAGGATGCTGGAAGAGGCAGGCCTGCGCGTCATCGCCTCGCGCCGGGTCTGGATGAGCCGCCGCGAAGCGGAAGGCTTCTATGCCGTCCACAAGGACCGTCCTTTCTTCGGCGAATTGGTTGAATTCATGTCGTCGGCACCGACCGTCGTCCAGGTGCTGGAAGGCGAGAACGCCATTGCCAGGAACCGCGAAGTGATGGGCGCCACGAACCCGGCCAACGCCGCCGAAGGCACCAT
>NZ_RZRP01001520.1:0-613 GCF_003997795.1 Mesorhizobium sp. M7A.F.Ca.US.005.03.2.1
ATATTAGCCGCCAACTTCTGGCCTCCCGGCGAATAGATCGAGATCTCCACCGTTCCGCTCATCACCCCGTAGATACGATCGGCTGGATCTTCCTGGACGAACAGATGCTGGCCCGCCGCGTAGCGTTCGACCTTGCAGCCGCTGAAAAGAAGATCGAACAGCGGCGGATCAATCCGTGCAAGGCGCGGCAGATCATTTCTGTCGTTCGCGCCGCCGAAAGCCATGTTAATTCCCCAATTCCGCAATCGCGTAACCTACGGCAAGAGAGAGTCGCGTCAAAGGCCGGTGTTCATCCAAATTTCGCCGCCTGGGAGGAGTGTCGGATTCCATCATAGCGCATCAATCGAGTTCGCTGCCCTATGCTGAACGTCGCCGAAAGATGAACGACGCTTCCTCGATAGTGGGTCTCACGATGTAGCGCTCTACCGACTCGAACCCCCATAAATGCTTGGATCAAGGTTGCACCACAGCGGATCCGGACACCCCGACCTCCTCCAGAAGGGCCCGGATCTCGTCGGGAGCCGCAAGACAGAAAGTTCGAAAAGCTTCTAGGAAACCCAAGCAGACTGAACGGCGCTGCGGACAATGAGGTTTACGAATACACCGGCGAACA
>NZ_RZRP01000151.1:0-9693 GCF_003997795.1 Mesorhizobium sp. M7A.F.Ca.US.005.03.2.1
AGGTCGGCCTTGTCGGCCGGCGGCCAGCAGCAGCGCGTGGCGATCGCGCGCGCCATCGTCACGCGGCCGACGCTGCTCGTCGCCGACGAGCCGACCGGCAATCTCGACACCGCCCGCACGCACGAGATCATGGAGTTGCTGACGCGGCTCAACAAGGAGCTTGGCCTAACCATCGCCATGGTCACCCACGAGGCCGATGTCGCCGACTATGCCGAACGCACCATCCGCTTCCTCGACGGCCACGTCGCCTCTGATTCCAGGAAGCTGGAGATCGCACAACCATGATCTGGGAAACCGTCCGCCTGTCGCTGCGCTCGATCCGCCGCAACGTGCTGCGCTCGTTCCTGACCTTGCTCGGCATCGTCATCGGCGTTGCCGCCGTCATTGCCATGCTCACCATCGGCTCGGGCACCACGCAGAAGGTCAAGGCCGACATCTCCAAGCTCGGCAGCAATCTGCTGGTCGTCCGCTCCGGTCGCCCGGCCGGTCCCGGTGGCCCGGGCGGGCTCGACCAGGTGGTGCGTCCGCTGGCCGAAAAGGAGCTGGCGGCGCTGGTTGCGCATCTGACTGGCGCCCGCGCCATTTCGCCGGCTTCGCAAAAGCAGGTCCGGGTCATCTTCGGCACCGAGAGCCTGACCTCGGGCGTCACCGGCACCGACAGCGCCTATCTCGATGCGCGCGACTGGAAACTGGTGTCGGGCCGCCCGTTCAGCGATTCCGAAACCCGCTCGGGCACCGGCGTGTGCCTGATCGGCGAGACGGTGCGCCAACAATTCTTCGGCGCTGGCGATCCCGAGGGCGAGATCATCCGCGTCAACCGCACCTCCTGCAAGATCATCGGCCTGCTCGAGCCCAAGGGCTATACCGGCTTCGGCCAGGATCAGGACAATGTCGTGCTGATGCCGCTGCACGCCTACCAGCGCCGCATCGCCGGCAACCGCGACATCGACAACATCTACATCGCCGCCGATGACCGCACGCCGACCAGCGAGCTGCAGCCGCGCGTCGAGGACATTCTGCGCGACGCCAGACGCATCACGCCCGATCGTGAAAGCGATTTCGCCATCCGCGACATGACCCAGATCGCCGACGCCATGGCCAGCGCCACCACCACCATGACCGGCATGCTGGGCGCCGTCGCCGGCGTCAGCCTGCTGGTCGGCGGCATCGGCATCATGAACATCATGCTGGTGTCGGTCACCGAACGCACCCGCGAGATCGGCATCAGGCTCGCCATCGGCGCGCATGAAAAGCACATCCTGATCCAGTTCCTGGTCGAGGCCACGGTGCTGTCGCTGCTCGGCGGCATCATCGGCATCCTGATCGGGCTGGCGCTGGCCGGCCTCGCCGCGGTGACGCTGACCATCCCGTTTGCGCCGAGCCCGGCGGTGATCCTGCTCGCCGTCGGCTTTTCCGCCCTGATCGGCATGGTGTTCGGCTTCTTCCCGGCGCTGCGCGGCGCCAGGCTCGACCCGATCGACGCACTTAGGCACGAATAGGGCAACCGGCCGAAACGCGGCCGGCGCTCCGACGGGTTTTTGCACAATCTTCGACATTTCCACCCAGCCCCGCCACTGTCGTCGCGCCGTTCATGATGCTAGGGCAATTCACGCTTGGGTGGAGGAATAGCCAATGAGCAAGAAGGCGCGACTGATCCTGGCGATGGTCATCATCGAGGCCTTCCTTGCAGGCATCTGGTGGTATCTCGCCCGCTTCGGCATGGCCAATCCCGATCGCGTCACAGCCGATTTTCAGGCAGTCGTCGGCCAGACCATGGGAATGGCGATGGGCGGTTTGCTGGGCATCGGCTTCATCCTGTTCCTCGTCGCCGCCCGCAACGATCGCAACGCGGCACAGAACAAGACGCGCCCTTAACTCCCGTTTGCGAAATGCCACTCGATCAGCGGCTTCATGTGCGGTGACAGGCCGACCGGCAGGTCGGCGGCATGGCGGATGATCACTGGCCCGTCGATCTCCGGCTCGGTTTCGGTGGCGACGAAGGCTGAGATGCGCTGGGCGATCTCGTCGGCGGGCGCCGCCGCGTGGTAGCGGCGGAAGATCACCGTGCCACTGTTGCTCGACATGGCATGGTAGCGCTTGCCGCGTTCAGCACCTGACAGGTCGAGCCCTGTTTCCTCGCGCACCTCACGCATCATGTTGAAATCGACATCGACCAGGCCATCGCGAAAATCGACCGGCTCGAATGAGCCGGCGGCAAAATAGACGCGGCCGGCGTTGACCGTGTGCGGACCCATGCGGATCGCCACCAGCGCATTGTCGGCAGCCACCAGCATGGCATGGGCATAGGCATGCTCGGCGCCCGAATTCTCGCGCCGCTTCCGCCACAGCATGAAAGTCGAATAGTTGACCGCATGGCAGCGGCCGGCGAGACGGTTGTCGCGGTAGGCAAGCTGCGACAGCAGCACCACCATGCCGTCGAACAGCGCCGGATTGGCAGCGATTTCGTGCTGCCAGTTCTCGGCGATCGCCTCTGCATTGTCCCTTGCGAACGGGTGCGGACCGGGATCGAGCCGGACGTCGATGGCGTCGACCGGCAGGATGACGTTGCGTGGCAGGTCGAAACTCATGCGTCAGGTCATGTCCAGCGTGATCGCCACCGGGCAATGGTCCGACGCCTTCGGCCGGTCCCAGCCGGCACGCGGAAACCGCTCCACTTCCTGCCCCGGCGGAAAGATGGTGCGCCAGGGCTGGCCGTTGCGGATGATGTCGGGAACAGCCGTCGCGTTGCTGGCGGCGAGCCCCTTCGACAGCAGGATGTAGTCGAGCTGGCACAGATGCCGCTCTTCCGGTCCGCGCGTGTGGTAGAAACTCCAGCGGTTCATCTCCGGCCGCCGCTCGACGACGTTTTCGCAGAAGCCGCCGGCCGTCAGCACGTTGATGCAGGACAGGGCTTCGTCGACGACCTCGAAGCGATAGCCGTCGATCGCATCGCCGGCCACCTTCACACGCTGGCGGTAATCGTTCATGTCGCCGCAGATTGCCCAGCGTTTGTCGGCGGCATAGTCCTTGCCGAAGCGCTCCTCGATGATGCGCCGCACGGCCTGCGCCTCCGCGATGCGCACCGGCATCGTCGCCTCGCGCCCGTCGAGCCCGTTGCGCGGCGAACCCATCGACTTGAAATGCACGAGATAGAGCGTCAGCGGCACGCCGCCCACGGTGACGTCGATCTCCAGGCAGTCGCGCCGGAAAATGCGCTCATTGGCCTGATTGCCCAGTGCCTCGAGTTCCGGCGTGTGCAGCCCGAACTGCTCGTAGGTGACATAGGCGTGGCTGGTCATGCGCACGAATTCGATCGGCTGGCCCTGGGCGGTCTCATTGCGCATCATCACGGCAACGTCGATGCCGCGTGAATCATTGCCCGATGTGGTGTATTTCTGCCGGTAGCCCTGCCCCACCATCTTGAACAGATAGCCATATTCGAAGGCCTTCAGCGCCTCGATGTTGTCGACCTCCTGCATGCAGATGATGTCGGCCCGGGTGGCAGCGATTGCCAGCGCCGTCAGCTGGCGCGTGTCGTCGGATTGGGCGATGGCGCGGGCCTGCTCCAGCATCCTGTATTCCGCCTCGCTCTGGATATCGAACAGCGCCAGCGTTCGATCCTCGTTGAGCTGGTTGCGATAGCCGGAATAATCGAACCTGTTCATCAGGTTCTCGACATTGAAGGTGGCAAGGCGCAGCGACATGCCATGACCTTTGCCCGCAAGTGCTTCGGAAAACAAGCGCGCAGGACCACCATCTGAGATCGATTGGTCCTGGGTGCGTTCGCGTCATGGTTGACGGAACCTTTCCGTTCATCCGCCGTTCAGATGCAAACATCCATTGTTGCCCCATTCCTCGGGTGGGCGTGGGGCCTGTAACTCTTGGAGAGTGCAATGAATTCGCTCTTTTCTTCCACGGTCAAATCGGGGCTGCTAGCCCTGGGTATCCTCTCCGGCGTCACGGCACCGTCCGCCGCCGGCCCGATCATGCAACCGGACCTGTCGATTCCCACCAGCACCGCGGCGCCGAATGTCACGCCGGTCCGCGACAGCTGGGCGGGCGGCAACAACAACCGTCAGTTCAACAACGACAATTGGAGATGGCGCCGGTCGGGCAATTGGGACGGCGGCCGTCGGCACTGGCACGGCGGCGGCGGTCACTGGAATGGTGGAGACAACTGGCGTTGGCGCCATGGTCGCCATCACTATCGCGGCGGCCGTTACTACGATGATGGCGCGAGTGCCGCGATCCTGGGCCTTGGCCTGGGGCTTGGCCTCGGCAGCATGTACAACAACTACGACTACTATGACCGGCCGGCGCCGCGCCGCTACTACCGCGCGGGACGGCTTTCGAGCGCCCATGTCCAATGGTGCTACAACCGCTACCGGTCGTACCGGGCCTACGACAACACGTTCCAGCCCTACAACGGCCCGCGCCAGCAGTGCTACTCACCCTATTGATGGGCTGGCCCTGTAGCTGAGCTGACCGACAGAATGAAAAAACGGCGCCACGTGGCGCCGTTTCTTGTTCATGGAAGCTGCTATTTTCGAGCGCTTGTGGATTTCGCTCAGTTCTTCGCCTTGTCGACCAGCTTGTTTTTGGAAATCCACGGCATCATCGCGCGCAGCTTGGCGCCGACTTCCTCGATCTGGTGGCTGTCATTGTTGCGGCGGATGCCCTTGAAGCGGGACATGCCGGCGCGGTACTCCTGCATCCACTCCGAGGTGAATTTGCCGGTCTGGATGTCCTTCAGCACGCGCTTCATCTCGGCCTTGGTCTCGGCGGTGATGATGCGCGGACCCGAGACATATTCGCCCCATTCGGCGGTGTTCGAAATCGAGTAGTTCATGTTGGCGATGCCGCCTTCATAGATCAGGTCGACGATCAGCTTGACCTCGTGGAGGCACTCGAAATAGGCCATCTCAGGCGCGTAGCCGGCTTCCACCAGCGTCTCGAAACCGGCCCGGATCAGCTCGACCAAGCCGCCGCACAGCACGACCTGCTCGCCGAACAGATCGGTCTCGCATTCCTCGCGGAAATTGGTCTCGATGATGCCCGAACGGCCGCCGCCGACGCCGCAGGCGTAGGACAGTGCCAGGTCGAGCGCATTGCCCGAGGCATCCTGGTTGACGGCGACCAGGCACGGCACGCCGCCGCCCTTCTGGTATTCGCCGCGCACCGTGTGGCCGGGACCCTTCGGCGCGATCATGACGACGTCGACCGTCGACTTCGGCTCGATCAGGCCGAAATGCACGTTGAGGCCGTGCGCGAAGGCGATCGCGGCACCATCGCGGATGTTCGGGGCGATCTCGTTCTTGTAGATGTCGGCCTGCAGTTCGTCCGGCGTTGCCATCATCATCAGGTCGGCCCATTTGGCCGCGTCCGCCACGCTCATCACCTTGAGACCGTCGGCCTCGACCTTCTTGGCGGTTGCCGAGCCGGCCTTGAGGCCGATGGCGATCTCCTTGGCGCCGGAATCCTTGAGGTTGAGCGCATGCGCCCTGCCCTGGCTGCCATAGCCGATGATGGCGACCTTCTTGCCCTTGATCAGATTGAGATCGGCATCACGATCGTAATAGACGCGCATTTTGTCTTCCTTCCCGTTTATAAATCAGAGCATGATGCCGAAAAGTGTGAAGCGGTTTTCGGACGACATCATGCTCTATCTTCTTGATTTAGAGACGGATTCAGATTTCAGGTCGACTTGACCTGAAATCATCCGGCTCTAGGGCCTTGCGGCCGGTTGTTGCTCCATGAAGAGCGAGAAACTGCTGCGTCGCCCGCGCGGCATCGCCGCCGATCGCCGCCTCAGTCAATTCCAGCCGGTCGCCGAGCAGCAGACGGATCTGCACATCGCGGGCGACCAGCCCGAAAAAGGTGCGGAACGCCGTCTCGGCATCCGCGAAATCCAAAAGCCCGGTCCGTCGGCCGGCCTCGAGCACCGGCTTCAGCCGCTTGGCCAATGCGAAGCGGCCGTTCTCCAGCACCACGGCGCCGAGATTGTCCTTGCCGGAGCCCGCATGGCTGACCGCCACCCGATTGAGCGCGATCGACGTGTCGCTGGAAATCACCTTGAGCCAATCCGAGGCGAAGCGCTCGAGGCTCGCGGTCAGCGAGGCAAGATCGAGCCCCTTGCGGTCGACCGGTGCCACCCGCACTTTAGAGGCCTGCCATTGCACCGTCGCCGTCAGCAGCCCGTCGCGGTCGCCGAACCATTTGTAGAGCGTTTCCTTGGAACAGCTGGCGCGGCGCGCCACGGCGGTCATGGTCAGCTGGTCGCCCTCTTCGACCAGCAGCCGCAACGCCGCGTCGAGCACGGCCTTCTGCCGCTCTGTCAGCGCTTCGCTGGTGTCGATGTCAGGCACGATGTGCAACACGCTCTTCTCTCGAAAGGTCGGCATTCCCGATAAGCCGTACCGTACGTTACGGTTCTGCATATTGCGCGATCCGAGGCCGTGCGCAAGAGGACGAGAGCAAAATATCTGCAAAATGGACAGGCGCTGGCGCGACAGGCTCGCTTAATCGCTGGCTGGCGGATGGCGCAACCGTCCAAGCAGTGCCGAGACCATGGTCAGCTCATCCGCCGACAGTTTGGCGCCAACCAGTTCGGCGATCGAGCGTCCGTAGACAGCCCACATCTGGCGGCGTGTCTCTCGCCCCTTGGCCGCGATGCGGATGGTCTGGCCACGGCCGTCATCGGCCACCGGCAGTTTCTCGACGAGCCCATCGGCCTCGAGCCGGGTCAGCAGGCGCGAAATGTTGTATTGCGCGAACAGCGTGTGCTCGATGAGCTGGAACGGCCGCAGCCCGCCCTCGCCCGCCTCGGCGAGTTCATGCAGCACGTCGTACCAGGCAAGTGGGGGCAGACCGGCGGCCTTCAACGCCTCTTCGGCGCTCTCCATCAACTGGCGCGATACGCGCATCAGGCGAGCCCAGGCCTTGATGGCTTCGGGCGAAGGCGCGGCTTTCTCGGTCATGGCGCACCTTAGACGATAGATGCAATTGCATCAAGCTTGACGATCAATGCATATGCATCTACATAGATGCAATTGCATTAATCAGGGAAAGCCAATCCGATGAAACACGAAATCTGCAAACGCGCCGACAAGCTCATTCTCGTCAGCCATCACCTCTGCCCCTATGTGCAGCGCGCCGCGATTTCGCTCACCGAAAAGGGCGTGCCGTTCGAACGCGTCGATATCGACCTCGCCAACAAGCCGGACTGGTTCAAGGCGATCTCGCCGCTCGGCAAGGTGCCGCTGCTGCGCGTGCAGCGAAATGGCGAGGAAACGGTGATCTTCGAATCGGCCGTCATCCTCGAATTCCTCGAAGAGACGCAGGCCAATCCCCTCCACCCTGCCGATCCCTATGCCCGCGCCCGGCATCGCGCCTGGATCGAGTTCGGTTCGGCAACCCTCAATGCCATCGGCCGGTTCTATTCAACATCGACCGAGGCCGGCTTCCTTGACGAATCCAGCGCGCTGTCCGCCATGTTCGACCGTCTCGAAGCCGAGCTGGCGGACGAGCCTGGCGGCCCCTGGTTCGCCAGCAAGCACTTTTCGCTGGTCGACGCCGTTTACGGTCCGGTCTTCCGCTATCTCGATGTCTTCGACCGGATCGGTGATTTCGGCATTCTTGACCGTAAGCCCCTCGTCCGCGCCTGGCGCCAGGCTTTGAGTGAACGCCCGTCGATCAGGCAAGCCGTGGCGCCGGACTACCCACAGCGCCTGCATACCTTCCTGCGGGCAAAGGGATCGTACCTTTCGAGCCTCATTGGCCAAAACGATCCGGCCACCGCGCTTCGACCAGTCCTATCCGCTTGAACGGATCGATTACGGTGCCGGCCACCATCGAGGCGAGAAACTGCGGCGCCGGCGGGATTTTTGCCACCGTCGCCACAAGCCTGTCGCGGATGAAGGGCAGCGCCACCGAATCCGACTGGTAGAACGGCGTGAACGCCAGCGACAGCGCCTGGAAGATGCGGACATGCCAGCGCCGCGCCCTCGCATAGGCTTCAAGTGCCGCTTCGATACTGTCCGTCCGCGCCAGCGCATGGCTGAGCGCCGCGGCATCGAGCAGCGCCATGTTGGCCCCTTGCCCGAGCTGCGGGCTGGTCGAGTGCGCCGCGTCGCCGATGATGGCCAGCCGCCGCCCAACCGGCCGCTTCATCGTGTGGTGGCCATAGCGCGCCAGCGAGAGCTGGTCGAAACTGTCGATCTGGCTGACATACGCCTCGCTCTGCGGCCACAGCCGGATCACCCTCTCCTTCCAGGCATCCAGGCCCCGGACGCGCACCTCATCGGCGTTCGACGGCTTCAGGCTCCAGAAGAAGGCCGCCATCTTTTCAGCGCCCGGCTGCGGCCGGCCGATCGGCAGCACGCCGATCATCACGCTCGCTCTGTCGTAGCGTTGCAGCAGCGCGCGCTCATCGAAACCGTCGCCGCGCCAGCCAAGCGAGGCCCAGAACGCGCCATAGGTGAGCGGTCGTGGCTCGCCTGCAGCGCTTGCGCCGCGCAGTTTCGAGCGCGAACCGCTGGCGTCGATGACGAGGTCGAACGGCCCCGCCCTTCGTCCGTTGCCGCAGATCAGCGTCGTCCGTTCGCCCGTCTCCAAGGCCTCGACCTCGACGCCGGTTTCGATGGCGATCGCTTCGCGTTGGGCGGCGCGGAAGAGCACGCCGAACAAGGCCGCCCGGTGCACCGCCAGCCCGAAGCGGCCACCGCGCTGCGCATCGTAGCGGACATCGAGCACGGTACGGCCTGTGGTGGCATCGGCGCCATGCAGGCGGTCGATGCGGCTGCCCAGCGCCAGCATGTCGTCAAGCAGGCCAAGATCGGCCAGCACCGTCAGCCCTGTCGGCTGCAGGATCAGCCCGGAGCCGACCGGCTTCGGCTCATCGAAGCGCTCAAAGACCGTGACCTGATGCCCGGCGCGCTTGAGATAGAGCGCCATGGCCAGTCCCGCCGGCCCGGCGCCTGCTATTGCGATGTCGTAGGAAATGCCAATGCCCCCAAAGCCGAACTGGCCGGGACAATCCTTCAGCAGCCCGGCGAAATCAAGCCGCACCCTGGGGCTTTAGCGGTCGTTCAAGCCTGGGCCTTGGCGGCCGTTCAAGCCTGGGACGCATCAAAATCGGCGCGCGCTGCGCGCACCGCATCATGGTTGAGTTCGGCCCACAGAATCAATTGGTGAAAGGCGCCGAACATAGAGCGCCCGAGATCGGTCAGGCTGTATTCGACGCTCGGTGGTTTGGTCGGGAACACCTCACGATGCACATAGCCATCGCGCTGAAGATCGTACAGCGTCTGCGTCAGCATGCGTTGCGAAATGTCGGGCACAAGGCGCCGCAACTCGCCGAAGCGATAGGGTTTTTCAGCCAGCGCCATCATCAGCAGCGATCTCCATTTGCCGCTCACCCCTTGAATGACCTCGCGAACCGGACAATTGGCAATATTGCCGCCGCCTGAGATGGCCTTATAGACCTCCAACTTCGATTTCAGATTGATGACCTTGCCGTCCATGGCTGGTTCCCTGCGTGTGCCTACCTCCCGAAAAACTGCCTTCTTTACGGCACCACGTCAATTCCTATTTTAGTGCTGGTCTCTTTTTGAGACTGCCACTCGAACCGCCTTAGCGGCGCAATGTCAGGACCTTCCATGAGCGAAACCCTTCTCGTCACCGGCGCTTCCGGCC
>NZ_RZRP01001521.1:0-612 GCF_003997795.1 Mesorhizobium sp. M7A.F.Ca.US.005.03.2.1
GAGCCCGCCGAGGCGACGATCTTCTTCAGGAGATAGGCGTCGGCGCGGAACAGGTTGAACAGCGACGGCAGTTCCTCGCGGATTTTTTCGCGCATCGTTGCCAGCGCTTTTTCGTCATTGAGGAACCGCCCGATCACCTTGGTGAATTCGTCGAACAATTTCTGATGGCGGCGATCATCGGTAAGCGCCGAGAGCAGTTCGGCGGCCAGCGGCGCCAGCGGCACCTTTTCGATCTGTTCGAGCATGCGGCTGGTGACGAAGCCGCGCAGGCCGGATTGCTCTATCGCCGCAAGCGTCTGCGGCACCAGCCGCACGATGAAGCGCGACAGGCCGGCGGCGCGCTCCGTATCGGCCAGCCAATCGGCGACCAGCGCCGAAAAATCGACCTCGGCAAGCTTTTCACGCACCGGTTCGGGCGCCAGAAAGTTGACCTCGATGAAGCGGCCGAGATTGTCGGCGATGCGGTTCTGGTTCTCGGGGATAATGGCGGTGTGCGGGATCGGCAGCCCCAGCGGCCTTCGAAACAGCGCCACCACCGCGTACCAGTCGGCGAGGCCGCCGATGGTCGCCGCCTCGGCAAAGGCAGCGACGAAGCCGAGCCACGCATGGATG
>NZ_RZRP01001522.1:0-610 GCF_003997795.1 Mesorhizobium sp. M7A.F.Ca.US.005.03.2.1
AACGGAGCCTGGAAGACGAGTTGAATGCGCTGCTGGGCGCCGTGCGGGAAGTCATGGCGCCCAGCAGCGCATTCAACTCGTCTTCCAGGCTCCGTTCGTCCGCAATCGGGGCGTGCACCGCCGGCGCGACATTGGCTTCTGGCGCCGCCGGCTGGACCATAGCGGCAGCAACTTCGGCGACCGGCTCTTCGACCGTTTCGGCGAACGAATCTTCAAAGTTCAGGTCGAAGGCATCGTCCGACAGGCCTTCAGGGCTGGAAATCTCGCTTGTTGAGTCCGCAGCATCGGCAAGCACTTCATGCGCTTCCGGCTCGTCGAAGGCGATCGGCTCATCCGCGCGAACGTCGAAATCCATGTCGACATCGGCCATGGCATCGTCGAGGCCAGCAAAGCTCTCGTCGGAGATTGCCTGGCCGTCAAGCGCCGCCGCCTGCTCCGGCATGGCATGCTCGACGGGATCGGCGGCCATGAATGACTGTTCCGCCGCCGAATGGTCGTCGAGCATCAGCTCGTCTTCAAGCGACATTGCCACCGCATCGTCGAACTCGTCATCGGAGGCAACCGGCTCGACAGAAGCGGGCGTATCGGCAACGCTGTACAGGGCCTCTTC
>NZ_RZRP01001523.1:0-606 GCF_003997795.1 Mesorhizobium sp. M7A.F.Ca.US.005.03.2.1
ACCCATTTCGGTCGCCGGATCCTGCGGATCGCCGATGCGGATCGCCTCGGCCTTGCGCTTCAGGCGGGCGAGGAATTCATCCTTGACCGAACGCTCGACCAGCAGCCGCGAGCCGGCGACGCAGCTCTGGCCGGTCGCGGCAAAAATGCCGGCGACCACCGCATTGGCGGCGCTGTCGAGATCGGCGTCGGCAAAGACGACGACCGGGCTTTTGCCGCCGAGTTCCAGAGTGGTGTACGCAAGGTTCTCCGCCGTGTTCCTGACGATGGCGCGCGCCGTCGAGGGACCGCCGGTGAAGGCGACTCGCGAAACCAGCGGATGGCTGGTCAGGCGCCGGCCGCAATCATGGCCCAAACCGGTGAGGATGTTGACGACGCCTGGGGGAAAGCCAGCCTCATGAACCAGTTCGGCAAAGGCGAGCAGCGGCCCCGGGCCATCCTCGGAGGCCTTGAGCACGATGGTGCAGCCGGCGGCGAGCGCCGGACCGAGCTTGACGGCCGAGAGGAAGAGCTGCGAATTCCACGGAACCACCGCGGCAACGACACCGATCGGTTCGCGGCGGATGGTGACGTCGAGATCCGGCTTGTCGATCGGCACATGCGCGCC
>NZ_RZRP01001524.1:0-605 GCF_003997795.1 Mesorhizobium sp. M7A.F.Ca.US.005.03.2.1
ACGTTCAGTCAGAGCTGCTCGACAATTTCAAGACGCGGGTGGTCGTGCCGCTTCTGCCGGTCGCAATGGTGCCACCGCCGATGCGAAAGCTTCATCCGATTTTTGAGATCAACGGTCGAAAGCTCGTTATGGCAACACACCTGGTTGCCACCGTTTCTGCCAGCGAATTAGGCGAAAGTCAGCTGAACCTGATCAAGCACCACGACGACATCGTCGCTGCGCTCGACATGCTGTTCCAGGGCTTCTGAACGGCGGCTACAGCGTCTCAGCCTGCCGTCTTGGCCTGCCAGGCCTTGATTGCCTCGTCGAACACCTTCTCTCCGGGAATGCCCTTTTCCATGGTCAGCAACGCCCGCCGTCCGGTCTTGTAGACCACCGGCACGTCGATCCAGTCCTGGCCGCGCAACAAGGTCATGTTGGCGTCTTCGTCGGCCTTGGTGTCGTTGAGCGCGACGAGGAAGAAGCCGTCGGCAATCTTGGCCGGAATGCCGATCAGCGGGCTGCCGGCATCCTGCTCCGAAGCCTTCATGGCAACGCGCAGGATGTTGTCGACACCGCCGCCCTCGAAGCCGTCGGGCGTCAGGAAGATCATCTCGATGATATGG
>NZ_RZRP01001525.1:0-598 GCF_003997795.1 Mesorhizobium sp. M7A.F.Ca.US.005.03.2.1
GCCGCCAATGGATCGGCTGCTATTTTCGGCTGGCGGTCCGCGAAACCGGCGACCTCGGTGATGCGGCGTTCGTCGACGCCGCCGCGCACGAGCATGTAGTACGCGGAATGCGCGCGCGCCGTCGACAGCCGCCAATTGTCGTAGCTGTCGCTGCGGAACGGCCGGGCATCGGTGTGGCCGTTGATGCTGATGGTGCCCTTCTGGCTGTTGACGATGCGGCCGATCTTCTCCATTGCCAGCACCAGTTCGCGTCTCGGCAACGCCGAGCCGACCTCGAACATGCCGAAGTCGAGCTGATCGGTGATCGAGATGACGACGCCCTTGTCGGTGGCTTCGACCGAGACGCCGTCGTGCAGCTTGTCGCCAGGCTTGAAAGCATCGGCCAACTGCCGCTTGACGTCGGCCGCTGCCTTCACGGCAGCAGCGGTTGGCGGCTTCTCCCCGATGTCGGGCTGGACGGCCTTTTGCGCCTCAGGCTTAGCCTTCGCTACCGCGGCCTTGGTGCCGTCCGGTTTGGTCTCGCCGGCCAATGCCGTGGCAGGGTTCGCGGCCTGTTTACTGGTCGCGTCCTTTGCCAGTGGCTCGAGCGGTGCCGCGA
>NZ_RZRP01001526.1:0-597 GCF_003997795.1 Mesorhizobium sp. M7A.F.Ca.US.005.03.2.1
CGGCGCCTATGCCGCGGGCCATCACAAGGGCGCTCTCGACGCGACCGATCCAACCGATATGACTGGCCCGCGTGTCGAGGCGCTTATCCAACAGGTGCAGGGCGTCCGGCAGGGCATCGTGGACGCAAGACAGGCCAACAACATCACCCCGGCTGTGGCGGAACGCCTGGAAATGCGCACGGCCCACATCAGTCAGGCGGCAGAGAAAGTCGCCGCCTCCGATCACGGCAGGATACCGGCCGCGCAATACCATGATCTGCTGCGCCGTCTCGACAATGTCGACCAGCGGCTGATGATCGACACCGGCAGCGGCTTCATGATCGGCGACGGCGCCGACGGCGGCAATTACCCGAACGGCTGAGGCCATAGCGCCCGAAACGGTCCAAGAGGAAGGAACCGCCTGGCGCCTTCGAGAGCGATCCCGCGGGCGTCCTTTTTACCAGCCGAGCAATACCGCGATCAGGGCGATCACCGCCGGCACGGTCTGGATGAACAGGATCTTGCGCCCGACCGTTGCCGCGCCATAGAGGCCGGCAATGGCCACGCAAGCCAGAAAGAAGACCTTGACCTGGAACCCGGCCGCACCAAGGTATAGCC
>NZ_RZRP01001527.1:0-594 GCF_003997795.1 Mesorhizobium sp. M7A.F.Ca.US.005.03.2.1
GCCTCTTGGTCGCGGGCCTCACCCGGCGAATTGACCGCCGGCTGGTCGTCACCGGCTTTACGGTTCTCCTGATCGTATCCGGGCTCGCAGTGACCTTTGCGTCGAATTTTGCACTTCTCATGGTTGGCCGCGCGCTGCTCGGTGTCGCGATCGGCGGCTTCTGGTCGATGTCGACCGCGATCGTCATGCGCCTCGTGCCGCAAGGCATGGTTCCAAAGGGCCTCGCCATGCTGAACGCCGGCAATGCGATCGCGGCCACGATCGCCGCGCCGCTAGGCAGCTTTCTTGGCGCCTATATCGGCTGGCGCGGCGCTTTCTTTCTCGTCGTGCCGCTCGGTCTGCTGGCGCTGGTCTGGCAGTGGATCAGCCTTCCAGCGCTGCCCCCGCGCCAAAGGAAACGTCCAGGCAATCCGCTGGCGCTGCTGGGCCGTCTTCCAGTCGCCATCGGCATGGCGTCGATCATGATGCTGTTCATGGGCCAGTTCGCGCTTTTCACCTATCTGCGCCCCTTCCTCGAGAGCGTCACCCGGCTTGATATCGCCGCGCTTTCGGCGATCCTGCTGGCGATGGGGCTGGCGGGGGTCCTCGGTACCT
>NZ_RZRP01001528.1:0-589 GCF_003997795.1 Mesorhizobium sp. M7A.F.Ca.US.005.03.2.1
GTCAGGGTGCGAAGCAATTGTCCGACGACTTGTCCCGCTATGTCGGCAAGCAGGCCATCGACAAAGGCATTTTGAAGGTTTCGCTGGAAGGTGGTGCCTACAAGATCCTGTTCGATTTCAAGGCACTTGCCGCATCATTTCCGGACCAGAAACTGCTGAAGTTCGACTTTGCGCCCTATGCCCTGATGGTCAAGCCGCGCAGCGACGGATCCTGGGATGTCTCGATGGATTTCTCCCAGAGCGCCTCCTTCGAGTTCAACGGACCCGAAGGACTGCAAAGCACTCAGTTTTCGATCAAGGACGGCAAGGGCTCGGGCGTCTACGATCCAAATCTGGCGGCCTTCACCAGCGGCACCAGTTCGATGGCCGGCATGACGATGACGTCGAAGGATGCCAAGCAGCACATGGAGGCCAGCGCCGGCGCTGGCATCGCGACCGTTGCCGCGACCAAGTCGGCGACCGGGGGCGTCGATTTCACAACCTCGCAGAAGGTGTCGAGGTTTGTCGAAGCGATCAATTTCGATGACCCCGAGAGCGGGCTGAAATTCCCGGTCACCGTCAGGTCGCCGGAACTATCGGTCGAAGCCCT
>NZ_RZRP01001529.1:0-586 GCF_003997795.1 Mesorhizobium sp. M7A.F.Ca.US.005.03.2.1
CACCCGTTTCGACACCTATGGCGGCACGCTGGCGCCGGATACGCGCGCCTATGTCGACGCCGTGCTGGCAACGCCGGCGATGCGGCACTGGTATGCCGAGGCGGCCAAGGAGAGGTGGCCGGAACCCGGCCCGGACGAATAGCAGGATCCAACGAAAACGCCCCTCGCACCTTTTATCGTGCGGGGGGCGTCTTTGCCATCAACCGTTCTTTCGATTGCTCTCACGAACTGCTGACGACAAGGCATAAATGCGCCTTTGCGTGGATGGTTCCTGGATGCCAGAAAATTTTTTCAACTTGGCGCAAGCGCGCTGTTTGGCGCCCGGTTTGCCGTCATGCCAGCTGGTTTGGCCTGGTGTTTTGGGAGAAATCCGCATCTGTGGCTTTATGCAAATTTGACAGCGCGCCAAAAGAAGCCTACAAGCAAATCGTCGATATTTGTTTGACTGACTTTTGTTATCCGCGCTTTCGAGCGCGCCTTTGACGAACTTCCCACATCAAAAATCGGGACAAACGACGTTGTGCATCCGCATGGCGTCGAACGAATATTTGCCATGGAAAGGGTTCGTCATGAGCACCGGCACAGT
>NZ_RZRP01001530.1:0-585 GCF_003997795.1 Mesorhizobium sp. M7A.F.Ca.US.005.03.2.1
CTACGAGGATATGTCGCCACCGCCCGCACCGAAGGGCGAAGCCCCTCCCGATGCAATTCCGGGGCTGCGCGAGGCCGGCAGCGGCCGCCCGACCAAGAAGGAACGTCGCCAGACCGACCGATTGCTCGGCGAAGATTGATGCCTGGCGTCCAAAAACAGGCGGCGCTTGCCAGGATAACGACGTGTTTGAAGCAAAACTGAACCCGGCAAACAGGAAGCCCTGCATGAGGTCGCCGGCCTCTGGGGCGCCGGCTGCCTGGAATTCCATTTCGAAACGCTGATGCCGACAGGAATGGCTGCCCTTGCAAGCAGCGGCCAAAGGCGTTACCTGACGGAAAAAGCCCAACAAAATGGGACGTCCCGGAGCCGACCGATGACCTATGTCGTGACCGACAATTGCATCAAATGCAAATACATGGACTGCATCGAGGTCTGTCCGGTCGATTGTTTCTACGAAGGCGAGAACATGCTCGTCATCCATCCCGACGAGTGCATCGACTGCGGTGTTTGCGAGCCGGAATGCCCGGCCGACGCGATCAAGCCCGACACCGAGCCCGGCCTCGACAAATGGCTGCAGGTCAATAC